>JAFYIF010000230.1 GCA_017538775.1 Oscillospiraceae bacterium
CTGCGAGGCTTTTTTGACAATCTGTGAGCCCCCTGAAAAGGGGGCTCGACATTTGCTTAACGCAGAAATGCGCTGACGGTCTCCTGCATCCCTTCGCGCTCCGTCACGCCGGGGAAGCGCAGTTCCCGGTCCTCCAGCCCCTGCAGGGGTCGGGGCACGGGCTGACCGGAGGCCAGGGCCAGGGCCCGCAGCGGGTCCTCCGCCGGGGGCTGGCCCAGTGCGCCCAGCACGTCGGCGGCGAACTTGAAGGGGCTGGCCGTGGAGACCACCACGGCGGGGGTCCCGTCCCCGCTGTCCCGCCGGTAGTCGGCCAGCACCTTGGCGGCCACGGCGGTGTGGGTGTCCATCAGATAGCCCTTGTCGCGGAACACCCGGCCGATGGTGTCCATGGTCTCCCGGTCGTCGCAGCAGCCGGCGGAGAACTGCGCCTGCAGCGCCGCCAGGGTCTCCGGCTCCACCCGGTATCCGCCCGCGGCGTTCAGCAGCGCCATATAGTCGCGGGTGCGGCGGTCGTCCGTCAGCAGATAGAGCAGCCGCTCCAGGTTGCTGCTGACCAGGATGTCCATACTGGGGGAGATCGTGGTGTGGAAGGGGCGGTTTTTGTTGTAATATCCGGTGTTCAAAAACTCGGTCAGCACGTTGTTGGCGTTGCTGGCGCAGACGAAGCGCCCCACGGGCAGACCCATCCGGGCGGCGAACCAGCCGGCCAGGATGTTGCCGAAGTTGCCGGTGGGCACGCAGAAGTTCAGCTTCTGGCCCAGTTCCAGCTTGCCGGAGTTTACATAATCCAGATAGGCGGAGAAGTAATAGACGATCTGCGGCAGGAGGCGGCCCCAGTTGATGGAGTTGGCGGAGGAGAGGAACCAGCCCCGCGCCGACAGCTCCGCGGCAAAGGCCGCGTCGCCAAAGATCTTCTTTACGCCGGTCTGGGCGTCGTCAAAGTTGCCGCGCACGGCGCAGACGCCCACGTTGTCCCCGGCCTGGGTGACCATCTGCAGGCGCTGGATGCGGGACACGCCGCCGTCGGGGTAGAAGACGAAGATGCGGGTGCCCGGCACGTCCCGGAAGCCCTCCAGGGCGGCCTTGCCGGTGTCGCCGGAGGTGGCCACCAGGATGCAGACGCCCCGCTGCTCCCCGGTCTTGCGGAGGCTGGCGGTCAGCAGATGGGGCAGCATCTGCAGAGCCATGTCCTTGAACGCGCAGGTGGGGCCGTGCCACAGCTCCAGAAAAGCGGTGTCGTCGTCCAGGAAGCGCAGCGGGGCCACGGCGGGGTCGTCGAAGTTGTCCGCGTAAGCAGCGGTGACGAAGCCCTCCAGTTCCTCCCGCGTGAATTCCTCCAGATAAAGGCCCATGATCTCCACCGCCCGGGCGCGGTAGTCCAGCCCCGCCAGGCAGCGCAGGAAGGCATTGTCCACCGTCGGGATCTGGGCCGGGACGAACAGGCCCCCGTCCGGGGCGATGCCCATGGCCATGGCCTGGGCGGCGGTGTGGATCAAACGGTCGTTTCTCGTGCTGAAATATTGCATCGGTTTATCCTCTCATCCTAAGAATACGGAAGTCCCCGCTCCCGTCAAAGCTCGAAGGCGTTTTCAATGTGTATGAGTTCAGGGTGTTCCCCCTCCGCGCCGTAGACTTCGATCACGTCGAAGCGCGGCTGCTTTTTCGTGGGGTTGCGCTGGAGCCAGAGCTGGGCCGCCAGCAGCACCCGGCGCTGCTTGGTCGGGGTCACGAACTCCCGGGCCTGGGCGAAACGGGCGTTTTTCCGGGTCTTGACCTCCGCGAACACCAGGTAGTCCCGGTTTTCCGCGATCAGGTCCACTTCCCCGAAGCGGCAGGAGAAGTTCATGCCCACCACGCGCCAGCCCTTTTTGCGCAGAAACTCCGCCGCCAGCTGCTCCCCCCGGCGGCCCGTCAGTTTGCTGGATGCCCCGCCCATCTCAGTGCAGCTTCTTCAAAAAGCTTGGCCGGTGGATCGGGCAGGGGCCGTAGGTGCGCAGCGCGGCGTAATGGGCTTTCGTGCCGTAGCCCTTGTGGCGCTCGAAACCGTATTCCGGGTACTGCTGCGCCAGCTCCGTCATATAGCGGTCCCGGGTGACCTTCGCCAGGATGGAGGCCGCCGCGATGTCCGCGCAGCGCCCGTCCCCTTTGACGATGCAGCGGTTGGGGACCTGGATGCCCGCGCTGCGGTTCCCGTCGATCAGGGCCAGCTCCGGCGGCGGGTCCAGCGCCTCAATGGCCCGGCTCATGGCCAGATAGGTGGCCCCCAGGATGTTCAGGCGCTCGATCTCCTCCACCGTGGCGAAGGCGATGCCGAAAGAGCGCGCTTCCTCCACGATTTGCTCATAGAGCGCTTCCCGCTGCCGCTCCGTCAGGCGCTTGGAGTCGTCCAGGCCGGGGAGCTCCAGGCCCCGGGGCAAAGTCACAGCGGCGGCGCAGACCGGCCCGGCCAGGGGGCCGCGCCCGGCCTCGTCCACGCCGCAGAGGGTGACGTAGCCCTCGGCATAGATTTGATTTTCAAGCTCCCAGAGGTCCACGGTCTCTCTCCCCTCTCTCAGTCGAAGCTGTCCGCCGACTCCGGCGTCTCCAGACTCAGCGCGCCCAGCTTGCCCTCGTGGTACTCCCGCAGCAGGGTCCGGGCCATGCGTTCTAAGTCCGGCTCGCCGCCGGAGATCAGCATCCCCCGTTTCCGGGCGGCCCGTTCCAGCAGGGCGTAGCCGCTCTCCGACGGGTCCGGCGTGAATTTGTAGCGCTGCTCAATCAGCTCCGGCCTGGTGGCCCGGAGCCGCAGCAGGAAGTTGGCGGCCAGGGCCTCCGTGTCGAAGACCTCCGGTTTGATGGCCCCGGTCAGGGCCAGGGCCTCCCCCACCGCCTGGGAGGAGAAGCGGGGCCAGAGGATGCCGGGGGTGTCCAGCAGCTCCAGCTCCCGGTCGATGCGGATCCACTGCCGCCCCCGGGTCACGCCGGGCTTGTCCCCGGCCACGGCGGCGCGGCGGCCCGCCAGTCGGTTGATGAGGGTGCTTTTCCCCACGTTGGGGATGCCCAGGATGATCGCCCGCATGGGGCGGCTGCCCTGGCCCTTCTCCGTCCGTGCGGCCAGACGGTCCTTCAGCACTTCGCGCAGGGCCTGGGGCAGTTCCTTCACGCCCTTGCCGCTTTTCGCGTCCGTCTCCAGCACCCGGAGGCCGGCGGAGCGGAAATGCGCGCGCCAGCGGGCGGTGACGGCGGGGTCTGCCAGGTCGCAGCGGTTCAGGATCAGCAGACGGGGCTTGTCCCCGGTCAGCGCGTCGATGTCCGGGTTCCGGCTGGAGGCGGGGATGCGGGCGTCCAGCAGCTCGCAGACCGCGTCCACCAGCTTCATGCTCTCCCGGATCTCCCGCTGGGCGCGCGTCATGTGGCCCGGAAACCACTGGATCTGGACCTTCTGATAGGAAGCTTCGTCCATCGCTCAGTACAGGCTCCCGAATTTTTCCAGGGGCGTCACGCGCAGCAGCGCCTTGCCGATGACGTAGCGCCGGTCGATGACGCCGATCCGGGCGTCGCGGCTGTCGGTGGAGTGGTTGCGGTTGTCGCCCATCACGAAGATGTGGCCCTCCGGCACCTCCACCGGGCCGACGAAGTCCTCCGGGTCAAAGGTCAGAGAGGCGGTGTAGTCCTCCTCCAGCGCCACGCCGTCCACATAGACGATGCCCGCTACAAAGTCGATGTCCACGGTCTGGCCCTCGGTGGCGATCACCCGCTTGATGATGGGGTCTTCCTTGAAACTCTGCTTGCGCAGCACCACGATGTCGCCGTATTGGGGCGTATAGAAGAGGTTGCTGACGATCAGCCGGTCCCCTTCGATCAGGGTCTGCTGCATACTCGGCCCCTGCACCTCGATGGTGCGGCCCAGAAAGACGAAAATCAGGATACAGGCCACCAGCGCGGTGACGATGCACTGCACCCACTCATACAGGCCGGTGCCCGGCAGCTTTTCCTCCTGCGGGCTCTGCTCCGGCACCTGCGATGCCTGTTCGTTCATGTTATCCCTCCCTGCCTGGACTCCCTTGGATTCAGATTTTGATATTATACCGCATAGCAGCGGAAAAAGGCAACAACATTTTTTCCCACGCGCAAAAACGCGCCGCCGAAGGGAACAGTACTCCCCCTCCGGCGGCGCGTATTGCGCCCGGTCACTCGATCTTCGTCAGGTCATAGCCCGCATCGCTGACCGCCTTTTCGATGGCAGCGTCCGTCACCTCCGGGCCGCGGGTGATCTCCGCGCAGCTTTTTACATGGCTGACGGAGAGGACCTCCACGCCGGGGACGGCCTTCAGCGCCGCCGTGACGTGGGCCTCGCAGTGGGGGCACATCATGCCCACGATGGAGAGCTTGGTTGACATAACTTTTTCCTCCTCCTTTGTTTCCTCCGACGCGCCGGGGTCCGGCGGCGTCGCTTTTTGTTTGCCGCGCCAGCGGAACAGATTGAGCCGGAGCGCGTTGCTCACGACACAGAAGCTGGAAAGGCTCATGGCCGCCGCCCCGAACATGGGGTCCAGGGTCAGGCCCAGGGGGATCAGCGCCCCCGCCGCGATGGGGATGCCGATGAGGTTGTAGATGAAGGCCCAGAAGAGGTTCTGGCGGATGTTCCGCAGCGTGGCCCGGCTCAGGCGGAGGGCCAGGACCAGTTCCTCCAGGGAGCTTTTCATCAGCACCACGTCCGCCGCGTCGATGGCCACGTCCGTCCCGGCCCCGATGGCGACGCCCAGGTCGGCCCGGGTCAGGGCCGGGGCGTCGTTGATGCCGTCGCCCACCATGCAGACCCGGCCCTCCTGCGCCAGGGCGCGGATGGCCTCCTCCTTCCCCTCCGGCCGCAGGCCGGAGCGGACGCGCTCCACCCCCGCGCTGCGAGCGATGGCCTCCGCCGTCCGGGCGTTGTCCCCGGTCAGCATCACCACCTGCAGACCCATGGCCCGCAGCGCGGCGATGGCCGCCGGGGCCTCCGGACGCAGGGTGTCCGCCACGGCGATCAGGCCCAGCAGGGTCCCGTCCCGGACGAAGAACAGGGGCGTCTTCCCCTGGGCGGCCAGGACCGCGCTCTGTTCCAGGGTCTCCGGCGGGATGGGGGCGGCCGACCCGGCGAAGTCCGCGCTGCCCGCCAGCAGCGTGTGGCCCTCCCATTTGGCTGTGACGCCGAATCCGGCAAGAGCCTGAAAGTCCGTGACCGCCGCGGCTTCCAGCCCCCGTTCCTCCCCCAGAGCCACCACCGCCCGGGCCAGGGGGTGTTCGCTGGGGCGCTCCACGGCCAGGGCGGCCCGCAGCAGCTCGTCCTCGCCGACGCCGGGGGCGCTCAGCAGCTCCGTCACCCGGGGGCGGCCCTCCGTGACGGTGCCGGTCTTGTCCAGGGCGACGATCTGCACGCGCCCGGCGGCCTCCAGACTGGCGGCGGTCTTGAACAGAACGCCGTTGCGCGCCCCAACGCCGGAGCCCACCATGATCGCCACCGGCGTGGCCAGACCCAGGGCGCAGGGGCAGGAGATCACCAGCACCGAGATCCCCCGGGCCAGCGCCCAGCCGGGCGCTCTGCCCAGCAGCAGCCAAATGACAAAGGTGAGCGCGGCCAGGCCCAGGACTACCGGGACAAAGACGCCGGAGACCCGGTCGGCCAGCTTGGCGATGGGGGCCTTGCTGGCCGCCGCGTCGCTGACCATGCGGATGATCTGGCTCAGGGTGGTGTCCTCCCCCACCCGCGTGGCGGTGCAGCGGAGAAAGCCGGAGCGGTTGACGGTCCCGGCGGAGACGGCGTCCCCGGGAGATTTGTCCATCGGGATGCTCTCCCCGGTCAGGGCAGACTCGTCCACCGCGCCGCCCCCGTCCAGCACCTGCCCGTCCACCGGTACGCTGTCGCCGGGGCGGAGGACGAAGACCTCCCCGACCCGCAGCTGCTCCAGCGGGACGCGCAGCTCCTGCCCGTCCCGCAGCACCGTGGCGGTCTTCGGGGCCAGGCGCATCAGGCTTTTCAGCGCGTCGGTGGTCCTGCCCTTGCTGCGGGCCTCCAGGGTCTTGCCCACGGTGATCAGGCTCAGGATCATCGCGGCGGACTCAAAATAGAGCTGGCCCATGGCCCCCTGCATGGCGTCCGCGTCCCCCCGCCGCTGGGCCTCGGTCATCACGAAGAGCATGGCCACGCTCCCGCCGAAGCTGGCGGAGGCCCCCAGGGCCACCAGGGAGTCCATGTTGGGCGCACGGTGCGCCAGCGCCCGGAAGCCGCTTTGGAAAAAGCGCCGGTTGACCACCAGCACGGCGGCGGACAGCAGCAGTTCCGCCAGGCCGACGCCCACATGGTTGCCCGCCAGAAAAGCGGGCAGGGGCCAGCCCCACATCATGTGGCCCATGGATATATACATCAGCGGCAGCAGCAGGCACAGCGAGGCGATCAGCCGACGCCTGAGCGCCGGCGTCTCGCGATCCGCCAACGCGTCCTC
>JAFYIF010000231.1 GCA_017538775.1 Oscillospiraceae bacterium
CTGGGCAACTGCGTCATCACCGAGTACGGCGCGCTGGTGGGCCAGATCATCGAGCTGGGCGGCGACTGGGCCACGGTGCGCACGGTCATCGACGTGGACATGGCCGTGGGCGCGCTGGTGGGCGCCTACAGCTACGCCGGGATGGTCACCGGGGAGTTCTCCCTGATGAAGCGGGGCCAGACCCGCCTGGCCTACCTCAGCTCCGGGGCCCAGATCTTCGAGGGCGACGAGGTGCTGACCAGCGGCAAGGGCGGCTCCTTCCCGGCGGACCTGCTCATCGGCGTCATCCGGGAGGTCCGCACCGGCGACGGCGGCCAGACCGTCTACGGCATCATCGACCCGGCCTGCGACGTGGAGCAGCTGAGTCAGGTGTTCGTCATCAAGAGCTTCCAGACCAGGGAGTGAGGGCCGCGATGAACCGGAAAGCGTGGATCGCGCTTGTCCTCCTGCTTGCGGTCATCCTGGGCGGCGCAGGTGTCGCGGCGCTTTTGGCAAACGCGCCTGCGGTGGTCTTTGTCATCACAGCGCCGTATGGCGGGGGCGCGTCGGAATACCGGTATTACGCTGTGAACAGCGCCGGGCGCGCAAAAGCGGTGGAACCGTTTGCCTCGGACGAGATCGTGCGGTTTGACGTGCTTTCCGATCCGCCCAGGCATGTCGCGCCGTCGGGGCGGCCGGAACAAACGGCGGGGCCCGACGAAACGCCGCTGCCCGATGAAACCATTCAGGCAATCAAGACAGCCGCGAGAGGAACAATCAAGTCTGATCTGATGCAGTATGACGTGCTCCAGGACGGAGCGGCGTTTTTCGCGGTGGTGCAGTTGAACGTAAACTGGACATCGCCGTGCGATCTGTATCGGTGGGAGCCGGAAACGCAAAGCCTGAACAAGCTCTGCCGCTGGGACGGCGTGGAGATCGTCGGCATCGCCCTGCCGTGACGATTTGCTTTTTTGAAGGGAAAGCATACAGGGATGATATTTCTTGATCTCATTGACGGAAAAAAGCTCCGCCGGACGGCGTACAATCTGCTGTTCCTGGCCGGGGCCCTGTGGCTCCAGTTCTCCGTGCTGGCGCGGCTGGAGATTTTGGGGACGCGGATCTTTCTGCTTCCGGCCGCCGTGGTGGCGGTCGGGATGTGGGAAGGGGGCGTCCGGGGCGGCGTGCTGGGCGCGCTGGCGGGCCTGGGCTGCGACCTGGCGATGACGGAGAGCACCGTCACCTTTCTGATTTTGTTCTCCATCTACGGCTTCGCCGCCGGTGTGCTGGCGGACTATCTGGTGAACCGCCGGATTCTGTCCTGCCTGATCCTCTCCGCCCTGGCCCTGCTGCTGACCGCGCTGGTGCAGATCCTCCCCCTCTGGGTCTTCCACGGCGTGGGCCTGGACGAGCTGCTGCCCTATGTGCTGCTCCAGACGCTGTGGAGCCTGCCATTTGCGGTTCCGGCATTTTATCTGTGCAGGGCCATAGGAGGAAAACAAATTGAAAACTGAAGACTTAAGAATGAAGAATGAAAAATCGTAGTGTCGCTCCGCGACAGATTTTATAAAAATGTCCCCGAAGGGGACACCGCCATTTTTCATTTTTCAATTTTCAATTTTCAGTCCTCAGTCCTCAGTCCTCCTTAGTCGAATTGAAAACTGAAGACTTAAGAATGAAGAATGAAAAATAGTAGTGTCGCTCCGCGACAGATTTTATAAATGTCCCCGAAGGGGACACTACCATTTTTCATTTTTAAGTTTTCAGTCTTCAGTCTTCAGTCTTCAGTCCTCCTCCTCCCCCAAAAAGAAAGGTTCTATCATATGCAAAAATTCGTTTCCCGCGGCCGTCTGGCCTTCATGGCGCTGATCACCGCCGCGCTGATCGCCGTCAGCCTGATCTCCCTGTACAAGCTCCAGATCGTGGAGGGGCTGGCCTATTACGAGGAGAGCCGCAACAACATCGTCACCACCCAGCGGGTCAGCGCGGCCCGGGGGAACATCATGGACCGCTATGGGCGCATTCTGGTGGAGAACCGGGTCATCAACGACCTGGTCATCGACGAGGGGGACCTGTTCCGGGACGACGACCCGGACTACGCCCGGGCCAACGCCACGATTTTGCGGCTGTGTACGATGGCCACGGACTTCGGGGACAGCTACATCGACACCCTGCCCATCACGAAGACCCCGCCCTTTGAGTACACGCCCATGAGCGACTGGCAGCGGGTCTTTCTGGAGGCCTATCTCAACGACAAGGACCTGAGCCCCGGCACCACCGCCGTGGAGCTGATGGCCTTCATGCGCGACCGCTATAAGATCGACAACAGCTACACCGCCGAGGAGACCCGCACCATCGCGGGCATCCGCTATGAGATCAACGGCCGCTACAGCCGGAACTTCAACACCTCCGACTACGTCTTCGCCAAGGACGTGAGCATGGACCTGATCACCACGCTGATGGAGAACGACGTGGGCGGCTTCGACGTGCGCACCGGCTTCACCCGGGAGGTGAAGACCGAGGCCGCCGGGCATCTGCTGGGCTACACCGGCCAGATCTTCGGCGAGGAGGTGGACAAGTACACGGCCCTGGGCTACGACCTGGACGCCTATGTGGGCAAGTCCGGGGCGGAGCTGGCTTTTGAAAGCTATCTCCACGGCACCGACGGCCAGGCAAGGGTGACGCGCACCGCCACCGGCGTGGTCACCGACACGGTCTATACCAAGGAGACCGTCCCCGGCAACCACGTCTATCTGACCATCGACATCGGGATGCAGCAGGCCACGGAGCGGGCCCTGGACGAGTACATCACCGAGGAAAACGCCCGCCGGACCGAGAACAACGCCAACATCGCCCGCTACGGCGGCTCCCCCTCCGACATCGAGCAGCTCATCACCGGCGGCGCGGCCGTGGCGGTGGACGTGAACACCGGGGAGCCTCTGGCCATCGCCAGCTGGCCCTCCTACTCCATCTCCGAGCTGCTGAACGACTACGAGAGCCTGAACCAGCGGGAGAACTCCCCGCTGTTCAACCGGGCCTTCGGCGCGGCCTACGCCCCCGGCTCCACCTTCAAGCCCTGCACCGCCATCGCGGGCCTGGCCGAGCGGAAGATCTTCACCGGCACCGTCATCCACGACGAGGGCGTCTACACCAAGTATGAGGACATCGGTTACGCCCCGGTCTGCTGGATTTACTCCTCCGTCCACCTGACCCACGGGGACATGAACGTCACCAGCGCCATCACCAACTCCTGCAACTACTTCTTCTACGCCGTGGGCGACGCGCTGCAGATCAGCCTCATGGCAAAGTACGCGAAGGGCTTCGGCCTGGGCGAGCCCACCGGCATCGAGCTGGACGAGGAGATCGGGGCCATGACCTCCGACCAGTACATGCAGGCCAAGTACGGGCGCGACGTGTACGCCGGCGAGACCATCCAGGCCGCCATCGGCCAGGCCGAGAGCATGTTCACCCCCTTGCAGCTGGCCGAATACTGCGCGGCCCTGGCCAACAACGGCACCCGCCACTCCGCCAGCATCCTGAAAAGCGTCTACAGCTACGACTTTTCCCAGTCCGTCTATCAGCGGCAGCCGGAGGTGCTGTCCCGGGTGGAGACCAACCAGGAGTACTTCGACGCGGTCCACTACGGGATGCGCGGCGTGGTCACCGACGCGGCGGTGGGCGCGGCCTACAAATACTTCCAGGGCGTCTCCTATTCCGTGGCGGGCAAGACCGGAACCGCCCAGGTGGGCGAGGGCCGGACCAACACCGGCGTGTTCATCTGCTACGCCCCCTACTACAACCCCCGGATCGCCGTGGCCGTGGTGGTGGAGAAGGCCGGGGCCGGGTCCAGCGTCATCCAGATCAGCCGCAGCATCCTGGACTATTACTTCTCCCTGGACTCCTTCACCCTCTCCCTGGAGCGCGAGGGAAGCCTGCTCCGCTGACGGTCTTAAAATTATTTGTGAAATTGCCCTGTTTTGCCCTTGCAAACCGCTTGCTTTTCGTATAAAATAGGATAGTCGGATTCTCGACTTTTTGAACTCGAAAAAGGAGCGGATACTGTGAACATCGCATTGATGAGCAACGACGGCAAGAAGGAACTGATGGTGCAGTTCTGCATCGCGTACTGCGGCATCCTGGCCAAGCACACCCTGTCCGCCACCAAGACGACGGGACAGCTCGTCAGCAGCGCCACGGGCCTTCCGATCAACCTCTGTCTGCCCGCCAACCAGGGCGGCAGCCAGCAGATCGGGGCGCGCATTTCCTACAACGAGATCGACCTGGTCCTCTTTTTCTGCGACCCGGACGACCTGGAGGCACACGCGCAGGTGAACGAGATCTCCCGCCTCTGCGACAAGCACATGATCCCCTTCGCCACCAACGTGGGCACGGCGGAGGTGCTGATCCAGGGCTTGCAGCGGGGCGATCTGGACTGGCGCAACATCGTCAATCCGCGCAACCAGTGACGCCGGCGGCAACGCCGGGCATGTGCAGGGCTGCCGGGCCGTCGAGGACGCCGGCCCCTACCGGAAACGTCGGTCATGTACAGGGCGGGGGCCATCCCCCGCCCTGAGCTTTCAAAAAGATAGGAGAAGACACAGCTATGGAACGCATCAAGCCCCGGACCCTGTCCGGGTTCATGGAACTGCTGCCCGCAGAGCAGATGAAGATGGAGGCCATCATGGCCGCCCTGCGGGAGACCTACGCCCTCTACGGCTTTTATCCCCTGGACACCCCCATCATCGAGGCCAGCGAGATTTTGCTGGCCAAAGGCGGCGGGGAGACCGAAAAACAGATCTACCGCTTCACCCGCGGGGACACGGACCTGTCCCTCCGCTTCGACCTGACCGTGCCCCTGGCGAAATATGTGGCCATGAACTACGGCAGCCTGAGCTTCCCCTTCCGCCGCTACCAGATCGGCAAGGTCTACCGGGGCGAGCGGGCCCAGCGGGGCCGCTTCCGGGAGTTCTATCAGGCCGACATCGACATCATCGGCGACGGCAAGCTGGACATCGTCAACGAGGCGGAGATCCCCAGCATCATCTACCAGGCCTTCACCCGCCTGGGCCTGACGCGCTTCGTCATCCGGGTGAACAACCGCAAGATTTTGAACGGCTTTTACGCGCTGCTGGGTCTCAGCGACCGGGCCGGGGAGATCATGCGCACGGTGGACAAGCTGGACAAGATCGGCCCGGATGCCCTGCGGAAGCTGCTGATCACCGGCGAGACGGCCCTGACGCCGGACCAGGCCGACGACATTCTCCGCTTCATCGCCATCCGGGGCGACAACGCCCAGGTCATGGCGGCGCTGGAGGCCTACCGGGGCCGGAACGAGACCTTCGACACCGGCCTGGACGAGCTGGCCGCCGTCACCGGCTGCCTGGCCGCCTTCGGCGTGCCGGAGACCCACTTCGCCGTGGACCTGACCATCGCCCGGGGCCTGGACTACTACACCGGCACGGTCTACGAGACCACGCTGCTGGATCACCCGGAGATCGGCTCGGTCTGCTCCGGCGGACGCTATGACGACCTGGCGGGCTACTACACCGACAAGGCCCTGCCCGGCGTGGGCATCGCCATCGGCCTGACCCGGCTGTTCTACGTCCTGCAGGAACAGGAGATGCTCTCCGACACCCTGCCCACCGCCCCGGCGGAGGTGCTGGTCCTGCCCATGACGAAAGACGTGGCCGCCGCAGCCCGCGTCGCCACCGCCCTGCGCGCAGCGGGCATCCGGACCCAGCTCTACACGGAGCCGAAGAAGTTCAAAGCCAAAATGAGCTACGCCGACCGCCTGGGCTTCCCCTTCGTCGCCATCCTGGGCGAAGACGAGCTGGCCGCCGGGAAGCTCAGTTTGAAAAACATGAAGACCGGGGAGCAGACCCTCCTCGACCCGGAGGAGGCGGCGGAGACCGTAAAACGCGCCATGGCGCAGAGTGCGGAGGAAAAGCCCGTTCGGGGGTGAGGGGAAGATGGAGGAGCCCAGACCGCAGAGAAAGCTGCACCGGCTGAAAGGCTATGATTACAGCCATAACGGGGCCTATTTCGTCACGATCTGCACCAAAAACAGAGCGCCCCTCCTGTGCCGGGTAGGGAACGCCGTCCCCGGCGTTCCGCCCCCGGTCACACCGACACCCATTGGAAGGCTTGTGCTGGCCGCCTGGGAAAAATTGGGCAAACTTGACCCCGGCATTCATACGGACGCGTTTTGTCTCATGCCGAACCATATCCATGGCATCATTTTTTTGGATTATGCCGACAGCGCGTCGGACGCGGAACGC
>JAFYIF010000232.1 GCA_017538775.1 Oscillospiraceae bacterium
GCCTTCCCTCCGCCGCCCCCCAGCCCGGCCAGCAGACCGGCGGCCTTCGGCGGGGCCTTGGCCGCCCCGCCCTCCCCGCCCCCCATCAGCTCCGCGGCCAGGTTCTGCACCGCCGCCAGCTGCTGCGGGTCCGAGAGGATCCGGTTCAGCGTCTCGCCCAGCTCATCCATCGCGCCTGACCGCGTCGCGCACCTGCCGGGCCAGACGCTGCCCCTCCGGCGTGGCAAGCACCCGGGCCAGCAAGCGCTTGAGCTGGTCCGGATCCCCCTGCTGCGCGGCCTGCTCCAGCGCGGCGGCGTCCAGCCGCCCCATCAAGCGTTGGGCCTCCGGACTCCCCACAGCGGCCCGCAGGTCCGCGTTCTCCTCCAAAGCGCGCCTGAGCGCGTCAAATTCCATCCTGCATCCCTCCTTTTTGCCATTCTATGCGCGGGTGGGGAGGATGTTGAAAAAATCAGGAGTCCGTGCCGCGCCGGGTTTCTGAGAGAACTGAAAACTGAAAACTGAAGACTGAAAAATGAAAAATGGCGGTGTCCCCTTCGGGGACGGATTAAAATTGAATCGTCGCGGAGCGACACCACAATTTTTCAGTTTTCAGTATTCATTCTTCATTAATTGAAAGAGAGATCTCCATCATGAGAACCCCCGAACAAGTAAGCGCCATCGTGGAGGCCCTGGAGACCGAATACCCCCTGGCCCAGTGCGCGCTGGACTATGAGAAGGACTACGAGCTGCTGTTCTCCGTGCGCCTCAGCGCCCAGTGTACCGACGCCCGGGTGAACCTAATCACCCCGGCGCTGTACGAGCGCTTCCCCACGCTGGAGCGTTTCGCCGAAGCGGACGTGGCGGAGGTGGAGGAGCTGATCCGCTCCTGCGGCTTCTACCACACCAAGGCTCGGGACATCGTCCTCTGCGCGCAAATGCTCCTGCGGGACTTCGGCGGCCGCGTCCCCGGCACCATGGAGGAGCTGCTGACCCTCCCCGGCGTGGGCCGCAAGACCGCCAACCTGATCCTGGGCGACATCTACCACGTCCCCGGCAGCACCGTGGTGGACACCCACTGCATCCGCCTGAGCAACCGCCTGGGCCTGGTGGACGGCCTGAAAGACCCGGTGAAAATTGAAATGGCCCTGCGGGAGATCCTGCCCCCGGAAAAAAGCAGCGACTTCTGTCACCGGGTGGTGCTGCACGGTCGCGCCGTGTGCGAGGCAAGAAAGCCGAAGTGCGAGCGCTGCTGCTGCGCGCCCTGGTGCAGGGAGTTTACGGGGGTTTGAACATACGAGATCACAGCGAAAACGGGAAGGACGGGAATTGCCATATGGACAACACCATCAAGTACGCGGACAAGCTCGACGAAGTTTTCAACGCATTTCGCACAGAGCCCCTGTCCATCGCGGAGCTGGACAGGTTTTATTACGCCGGCACCATGCCCGTTCGCACGGGCAACCCGGTCGCTTCGCCGATCCGCTCCATTGCCACGGCTTGCAGGATGCCCTCGGATTCCAACACGTTTCTGCTGATGGGCCACAGAGGCTGCGGCAAAAGCACAGAGCTGAACCACATGTCCAAGCATTTGCAGGACGACGGCTATCCGGTCCGCACGATAGACTGCGCGGCGGACCTGGACCTGAACAGCCCGGTCTTTGAAGACCTGCTGATCCTGATGGGCGACGCGCTGCTGAGCATTGCCGACGACTGCGGCTGCGAGCTGGACAGTACGCTGCGGAAGTTGCTGGAAACCTACTGGGACGAGGTGGAGCGGGACTGGGAGGACATCAGTTCCGGCGCGCTGGAGACCGGCGTGAAGGTGGAGGCCAAAACGCCCACGCTGCTCCGGGTGCTGCGCCTCTCCGTCGCCATGAAGGGCATCCTGAAATACAACGAGCAGCGCCGCACGATTTACCGGCAGCACATCAGCCGACGGCTCAGCGAATGGACCCAGGCCATGAATCAGATCGCGGACGCCATCAGTGAGAAGCTGGAGGGCAGACAGCCCATCGTCATCTTTGAGGAACTGGACAAGCTCCAGCCCAACGAGGCCTGGGGAGTCTTTTACGACCACGCCCGCACCCTGTCGGCGTTTCGCTTTCCGGTGATCTATACCTTCCCCATCGCCCTGTTCTATGACGCAAAATTCCACGCTTTGGAGAGCCACTTCAAGGCATGGAACTTTCCGATGATCAAGGTGGCGAAGCTGGAAGGCGGACGCAACGAAGCGGGTTTTGCGGCCATCCGTGCGCTGCTGCGCCTGCGGGCGGATGTGGACGCGCTGCTGGCGGACGGGGTGCTGGATTTCATGATCGAAAAAACGGGCGGGTCGTTGCGGGACCTGTTTGCCGTGATCACGGAGGCCGCCCTGCTCGCAAAATGGGGAGACCATGCAAAGATCGAAGCGGAGGACGCCAGATATGCGCTGGTCACGCTCCAGTCAAAACTCACCCGCTGGATCGAAAAAAAGCACTATTCGTTCCTGGCGGATATCGCCCAGGGCAACCGGGAACAGATCGAGGACAAGGAGATGCTGCTGGAGATGCTCCAGGGCGGGA
>JAFYIF010000233.1 GCA_017538775.1 Oscillospiraceae bacterium
AGCACCGCCTCGTCGCAGCGCATCTCCATGTCCCGGCCCATCCGGGAGAAGGCCAGCCAGACCAGGGGGTTGAACCAGTGGAGGCAGAGGATCAGATAGCCCAGCAGCTTCACCAGATGGTCCCGCCGGGCCAGGTGGAAGCGCTCGTGGGCCAGCACACAGGCCAGGCGCTCCCCCTCCAGCCCGTAGGGGAGATAGATCCGTGGCCGCAGGAAGCCCAGCAAAAACGGGGAGCCCACCAGCTCCGACTGCCAGACGTTTGCTTCCAAACGCACGGCGGTCCGCAGACGGCGGCGCAGACGGAGGTAGCTCCAGATGCCCCAGAGCAGCATGGCCGCCGCGCCCGCGAGCCAGAGCAGCGCCCCCAGATAGAGCCAGATCTGCATCGGGTTGGCGCTGGACTGGGGGTCGGCGGCGGGCAGGACCCGGTTCACCGCCGCGCTGAGCTGCGGGACCGGCAAGGTCACGGCGGGCTGGGCTGCCAGGCCGATGTCTGCGGGGATGTATTGCAAGCTGTCCACCGCGCCGGAGGACCCGGCGGGGGCAGAAAGCGGCGTCAGGCTGAAGATGCTGAACACGCTGCGCCAGCTCACCGGGCACAGCAGCCGGAAGCCCGCCGCCGCCCAGAGCCAGTAGGAATACTTCTTCGGCGCACGACGCAGGGCCAGGCGCAGCAGCAGCACCGCGCAGATCACCACGGCCCCGGTGACGCTCAGGTTCAGGACCGTCCGGAACAGCTCCTCCGGCACGCCCCCGGCGCTGTTCCAATGGAATACGTTCGCTAGCACGTCCATGTCAGTCCTCCCGATGGGCGTCGATCAGGGCTTTCAGCTCCTCCGCCTCCGCCCCGCTCAGCTTCTTTCCGCCCAGAAAGGCCACCAGAAAGCCCGGCAGGGAGCCGGAGAAGGTCTGGTCCACAAACTTCGCGCTCTCGGCCCGCTCCACCTGCTCCCGGGGCACACAGGCGCGGACCACCGCGTGTTCGCTGCGGACAAAGCCTTTCTCGCTCATCTTTTTGATCATCGTGTAGGTGGTGGATTTCTTCCAGCCCAGCTCTCCTGCCGCCAGCTCCGCCAGGCGCGTGCTGCCCAGCGGCTCGTTGTCCCAAATCAGGCGCATGAAGCGGTAGTCGCTCTCCGCCAGGCGGCGGTCCCCGGTGATGTACGGCATCTGTCGTCCCTCCTTTTGAGTCTATCTTTATCGACCTCTATAGTCTATAACAATCGACTTTTTTTGTCAAGCGAAAATTCAAAAAAACCGGAGCCGTTGCGGAGGCTAAAATTCTGTCTTCGCAAGGGCTCCGGTTTTTTTCGCTTCGCTCAGCGCTTCGGCGTCAGCAGCTGCTTCCCGCCCATGTACGGCCACAGGGGTTCCGGAATCGTCACGCTGCCGTCGGCTTGCAGGTGATTTTCCAGAAAGGCGATCAGCATCCGGGGGGGCGCGACCACCGTATTGTTCAGGGTGTGGGGGAGGTACATCTTTCCGTCCGCGCCCTTCACGCGCATCTTCAGCCGCCGGGCCTGGGCGTCGCCCAGATTGGAACAGGAGCAGACTTCAAAATACTTTTGCTGCCGGGGGCTCCAGGCCTCGATGTCACAGCTCTTGACCTTCAGGTCGGCCAGGTCGCCGCTGCAGCACTCCAGCTGGCGCACCGGGATTTCCAGGCTGCGGAACAGCTCCACGCTCCAGCGCCACATCCGCTCATACCAGTCCCGGCTTTCCTCCGGGCGGCAGACCACGATCATCTCCTGCTTCTCAAACTGGTGGATGCGGTAGACGCCCCGCTCCTCGAGCCCGTGGGCGCCCTTCTCCTTGCGGAAGCAGGGGCTGTAGCTGGTCAGGGTCTGGGGCAGGCTGTCCTCCGGGAGGATCTGGTCGATGAAGCGGCCAATCATCGAGTGTTCGCTGGTGCCGATCAGGTAGAGGTCCTCCCCCTCGATCTTGTACATCATCGCGTCCATGTCCGTCTGGCTCATGACCCCCTCCACCACGTTGCCGTGGATCATGAAGGGCGGGATGCAGAAGGTGAAGCCCCGGTCGATCATGAAGTCCCGGGCATAGGCCAGCACCGCCTCATGCAGCCGGGCCACGTCGCCCAGCAGGTAGTAAAAGCCGTTGCCGCTGACGCGCCCGGCGGCATCCATGTCCACCCCGTCCAGGCGCTCCATGATCTCCGTATGGTAGGGGATGGGGAAGTCCGGAACGCGCGGCTCCCCGAAGCGCTCCACCTCCACGTTGCAGCTGTCGTCCGGGCCGATGGGCACGCTGGGGTCGATGATGTTGGGGATCTGCAGCATCCGGGCGCGGATGGCGGCGGCGTACTCGGTCTCCTGCCGCTCCAGCTCCAGCAGCCGCTCGTCGTCGGCCTTGACCGCCGCCATGTTCGCGTCGATCTGGGCCTGGATCGCGTCCCGCGCCTCGCCCTCGGCCTTTTTCAGCTTCCCGAACAGCGGCCCGTTGGCGCGGCTGAGCTGGTTGCGCCGGGCGCGCAGCTCGCTGGCCTCCTGAATGGCCGCCCGGTTCTTCCGGTCCAGCTCCAGCACCTCGTCCACCAGAGGCAGCTTGGCCTCCTGAAATTTCTTCCGGATGTTCTCCCGGACCAGCTCCGGCTGTTCCCGGACAAATTTGATGTCCAGCATGGTCTTTTCCTCTTTTCCTTTCTTCGGGCTTATGTTTTGTTTGCGCGCAGGCTGGAGAACAGCCGCAGGTTGTCGATCAGCTTCTCCCGGTCCTCCGCGCCGTAAAATTCGATCTCGATCCGGCCCTTCGTCCGGCCGTCCACCAGTTTGACCTTCCGGCCCATGGCGTTTTCCAGCTCCCGTTCCACCTCCCGGGCGTAGTTCACGGCGATGCCCCGGGTTGGATTCGGCGCGGCGGCCTCCGGCTCTTTGGCCAGGCGGGCGGCCAGGGCCTCGGTCTGGCGCACGGACAGGTGCTTGGCGATGACCGCCTCCGCCGCCTCCAGCTGCATGGTCTCGCTGCGGATGGGCAGCAGGGCCCGGGCGTGTCCGGCGGAGAGTTCCCCCGCCTCCACCTTTTTCAGCACCGGGACGGACAGGCTCAGCAGCCGCAGGGCGTTGGCCACGGCGGGACGGCTTTTGCCCACGGCGTTGGCGGCCTCCTCCTGGGTCAGGCCGTAGTCGTCCATCAGGCTGCGGTAGCCCTGGGCCTCCTCGATGGGGTTCAGGTCCTCCCGCTGCAAGTTCTCCACCAGGGCCAGCTCCATGGCCCGGCGGTCGTCCGCCTCCAGGATGCGGACCGGCACTTCCTCCAGCCCCGCCAGCCGGGCGGCCCGCCAGCGGCGCTCCCCGGCGATGATTTGATAATAGCCGCTGTCCAGGGGCCGGACCGTGATGGGCTGGATCATCCCGTAGCGGGACAGGGAATCGGCCAGTTCCAGCAGTCCCTCCGGGTCAAAGCTGCGCCGGGGCTGGTCCTCCCGGGGCTCCACCTTTGACAGGGGCAGGGTGACGACCCCTTCCCGGTTTGGCTCTGGGCTGCGCGCCGGCGCAGGTTGGGGCGTCGGCTCCGGCGTGCGCAGCACCGGTTCCTCCCCGAACAGGGCGTTCAGGCCGTTGCCCAGGCCGCCTCGTTTTGCCATGGCGTTTCCTCCCTCCCCGCTTTACTGCGTCTGCGTGCCCTCGCCCTCCGGGGGCGCGGGCTTGTCCTTTTTCTTCTTCCGAATGCCGAGAAAGCCCAGCAGCCCGGGTTCGGTCTCCCGCTCCGCCTGTTTCTGGGCCTCGGAGAGCTCCAGCAGCCGGGCTTTCTCCTCCCGGTGGCTGGCCTCCCGGCGGGCCTCTTCCTCTTTTCTCTGCCGCTCCAGCTCCCGCGCCCGCTCCTGCTCCTGGCGGCGGGCCTCCTCCCGGCGGCGTTCTTCCTCCCGGTGCTCCAGCTCCCGGCGGAGCTCCTCCTCCTGGCGGCGCTCCTCTTCCAGCCGCCGCTCCCGTTCCAGACGGCGGGCCTCCGCCTCCGGGTCCGGCTCTTCGGGGTCCGGCTCGCCCGGCTGCGGCTCCGGTTCGGCTTTGCGGCGCTGCTTGCCCTTCTTCTTTTTCGCTTTCTGCTGGCGGCGCTCGGCC
>JAFYIF010000234.1 GCA_017538775.1 Oscillospiraceae bacterium
AGATGCCCAAGGCCCGGAACTACTACGCCGCCTATGAGGAACGCTACAAAGCCGCGCACCGGCGGGGGCTCCGCTGGGCCAGCGGAGTCCCTACGCCCCTTGTCCTGGAAATCCTCCAAAAGTACAGGATCGGGCCGGAGCGGGACTTGCTGGAGCTCGGCTGCGGCGAGGGGCGGGACGCGAAAGCGGTGCTTGACGCCGGATACCGTCTGCTGGCGACCGACCTCTCCGGCGAAGCCATTGCCTACTGCAAAAAGACCATGCCGGACTACGCAGACAGCTTCCGTATCCTGGATTTCCTGTCCGACGAACTGACGCAGCGCTTTGATTTCATCTACGCCGTCGCGGTGGTGCATATGCTGGTCCTGGATGAAGACCGGCAGGGCTTTTACCGCTTCATCCGCGAACATCTGAAGCCGGATGGGCTGGCACTGATCTGCACGATGGGCGACGGTCGGACGGAGATGCGCAGCGACATCCGCCGGGCCTTTGAGGTCCAGACCCGCGCCCACCCCGCCGGGCCCATGGCGGTGGCGGCGACATCGTGCAGAACGGTCTCGTTTCCGTACTTTGTGCGGGAGCTGGAGGAACAGCAGTTACAGGTTTTGGAGACCGGACTTACCAGCGCGCCGCCGGAATTCGATTCCCTGATGTATGCGCTGGCCGCGGGGGACGCCCGCCTGTTTGAAAGGAGCTGCCCGTGAACGTGAGAATCCCCCTGAACAACGACTGGGAATATACCGAGACCTTCACCGAGCGCCTCTTTGACCCCGGCTTCCGGGAAGGGCTGCGCGCGGTGCGGCTGCCGCACACGGTGCGGGAGACGCCTTTCCACTATTTTGACGAGGACGCGCTGCAAGTTCTCTGCGGCTACCGGCGGAGCTTTTTTGTGCCGGAGCTGTGGCGGTGTCGACGGGTCTTTCTGGGCTTCGGCGCGGCGGGGCACGGGGCGGAGGTCTGGTGCAACGGGGTTTTTGTGGGCAGCCATGGCTGCGGCTACACGGCTTTCACGCTGGAGCTGACGGCGGCGCTGCGCTACGGGCAGACCAACCACATCGTGCTGCGGCTGGACAGCCGGGAGAGCCAGAACATCCCGCCCTTCGGCTTTGTCATCGACTATCTGTGCTACGGCGGGCTGTACCGGGACGCCTGGCTGGAGGTGAAGGAGCAGAGCTATCTGGACGAGCTGTTCGCCCGGCCCTTCGTCCCGGCGGCCACGCGCATCCCGGCGGAGGCGCTGGCCGCGCTGCGCTTCTGCGGGACCCTGCGCCCGAGCCTGCGGATCAGCGGCCCGGCGGAGGGGCTGCAGCTGCGCTACCGGGTGCTGGAGCGGGAAACCGGGCGGGAGCTGTGCTTCCCGGAACAGGAGGCGGCGGCGTCTGCGCTGCTGCGCGTGCCGGAGGCGCAGCTCTGGGACGTGGAGCGCCCCTGGCTCTACACGCTGACGGCGGAGCTGCTGGACGGGGACGCGGTGCTGGACCGGGTCTCCTGTCCCTTCGGCTTCCGGCGGAGCGCCTGGCGGGCCGAGGGCTACTATCTCAACGACCGGCTGCTCCCCCTGCGCGGCCTGAACCGGCACCAGTCCTGGCCCTATGTGGGCTACGCCATGCCCGCCTCCCAGCAGCGCTTCGACGCGGACATCCTGAAACGGGAGTTGGGGCTGAACGTGGTCCGCACCTCCCACTATCCCCAGTCCCAGGCCTTCGTGGACCGCTGCGACGAGCTGGGGCTGCTGGTGTTCACGGAGATTCCCGGCTGGCAGCACATCGGGGACGCAGCCTGGAAAGCCCAGGCCCTGCGGAACGTGGAGGAGATGGTGGTCCAGTACCGCAACCACCCCTCCGTCATCCTCTGGGGCGTCCGCATCAACGAGAGCCCGGACGACG
>JAFYIF010000235.1 GCA_017538775.1 Oscillospiraceae bacterium
GGTCAAGGCGGAGGCGGACAAGATCGGCGTCCCCATGGACCAGCGGGAGTTCCACTGCCGAGGGGAATTCAAGGGCATCCACAAGGGAAGGCCCAACGCAGAGGACCTGGCCGCCGCCGCGGCTTTTGCGCGGTCGTTTTTGGAATAAGCCGACAAATTGCAAGCGGGAACGGAAAACATTTGACACAGTGTTCTCTGTCAGGGAGCTAGCCTTTCCCACCCGCCGCATTCCGGCATCTCCCCCCGCTTCGCATAACAAAACCCCTCCTGCAAATACTAAATGCGACAATCCGCAGAAATACAGGAGGGATTTGAGAGATGAAAGCAACCGGAATCGTGCGGCGGATCGACGACCTGGGACGGATCGTCATCCCCAAGGAGATCCGCCGCACGCTGCGCATCCGCGAGGGGGACCCGCTGGAGATCTACACCGAGAAGGACGGCGAGGTCATTTTTAAAAAATACTCCCCCATGGGGGATCTGGAGGGCTTTGCCGGGGAGATCTGCGAGAGCCTGCACAAGACCATCGGGGCCAGCTGCGCCATCTGCGACCGGGACGGGGTGATCGCCGCCGCGGGGAGCCGGCGGCGGGAGCTGCTGGAGAAGTCCATCAGCCCGGCGCTGGAGCGGGTGATGGAGAACCGGGGCGTCTACGTCCAGGGGGAGGGCGGCGCGCCGCTGGCCGTGACGGACGCCGCCGACAGCCCGGAGGCGGCCCTGGCCGCGCCCATCCTCAGCGCCGGGGATGTGATGGGCTGCGTGGTGCTGCTGCCCCAGGAGGGGCGGCCCAAGCCCGGCGAGACCGAGCGCAAGCTGGCGGAGATGGTGGCCGGCTTCCTGGGACGGCAGATGGAGGAGTGAGCCGCGCCTTTCGTTCCGCACAGGGCTTGTGCGATTTCACAAGGGGCGTCAATTTTGACGGTTGACTTTCTATGTTATCGCCAAATTTGACCGCGGAGAAGCCTTTGCGATTGACAAGCCCTGTCATTTTGGGTAACATGGAGACAGTTCCTGTCGGTCCCCTGCGGGTTCCCCGTGGCCGACAGGCGGGAAGGTAGTCCGAACATGCTGGCAGACCCGTCTCTGGGCGGGGTCTGCTTTTCTGCTTGCGGGGGAGGGAAAGGCCGATGCGGCTGATGGAGGAAATGATCCTGCGGGAAGGGACGATCCTGCCCGGCGGCGTGCTGAAGGTGGGCTCCTTCCTCAACCAGCGGATCGACCCGGCGCTGCTGCGCGCCATGGGGGAGGAGATCGCCCGGCTGTTTGCAGGCTGCGGCGTGAACAAGCTCCTGACCATCGAGAGCAGCGGCATCGCCATCGCCGCCGCTGCCGCGATGCGCATGGACCTGCCCATGGTCTTTGCCAAAAAGCACCGCACCAGCAACGTGGACGGGGCGGTCCTCAGCACGGTGGTCCACTCCTTCACCCACGGCATGGACTACAACGTGGTGGTCAGCCGCGATTACCTCACAGCCGAAGACTGTGTGCTCCTTGTGGACGATTTCCTCGCCTCCGGCGCGGCGCTGGAAGGGCTGGCGCGGCTGGCCGACCAGGCCGGGGCAAAGCTGGCCGGGGCCGCCGTCGCCATCGAAAAGCGCTTTCAGGGCGGCGGGGACGCGCTGCGCGCCCGGGGCCTCCGGGTGGAGAGCCTGGCGCAGATCGCGCAGATGGACGGCGACAGGATCGTCTTCACCGGGAGCTGTTGATTGTTCAGTCGGAAAGCGGGCCGTCCCCATCGGTCGGTCTGTCCGAAGATACATTACATTCCGATCCGGAAAACAAATGAGGAGGAACAGACAAACATGAAAAAGACGCTGAGCATCCTGCTGGCCCTGAGCCTGCTGGCCGCCCTTCTGGTCGGCTGCGGCGCCCAGACCCCCGCGACCGTGACCGAGCAGCCCGCCGGGACCGACGAGCCCGCCCCCGTGGAGGACACCCCGACCGGCGACGAGACCGACCCCATGGCGGAGCTGAAGGTGGGCTTCATCTTCCTGCACGATGAGAACTCCACCTATGACCTGAACTTCCTGAACGCCGCGAAGGAGACCTGCGCGGCCATGGGCTTCGAGGAGGATCAGTTCATCTACCGCACCAACATCCCCGAGGGACAGGAGTGCTACGACGCCGCCGCCGAGATGGTGGACGCCGGCTGCTCCATCATCTTCGCCGACTCCTTCGGCCATGAGCCCTACATGATCCAGGCTGCCCAGGAGTTCCCCGAGGTCGAGTTCTGCCACGCCACCGGCACCCGCGCCCATACCGAGGGCCTTGCCAACTACCACAACGCCTTTGCCTCCATCTATGAGGGCCGCTTCCTGGCCGGCGTCGCCGCCGGGATGAAGCTCAATGAGATGATCGAGGCCGGGGAGTTCACCGAAGACGAGGCCAAGATCGGCTACATCGGCGCGTTCACCTACGCCGAGGTCATGAGCGGTTACACCAGCTTCTTCCTGGGCGCCCGCAGCATCTGCCCCAGCGCCACCATGGAAGTGACCTTCACCGGCTCCTGGTATGACGAGACCGCCGAGAAGGAGGCCGCCAACAAGCTGATCGCCGACGACTGCAAGCTCATCAGCCAGCACGCCGACTCCATGGGCGCCCCCACCGCCTGCGAGACCGCCGGGGTCCCCAACGTCAGCTACAACGGCTCCACCAAGGACGCCTGCCCCAACACCTTCATCATCTCCAGCCGCATCAACTGGGCACCCTACTATGAGTACGTCATCAACGCCGTGCTGAACGGGGAGGAGATCCCCGCCGACTGGACCGGCAGTATGCTGACCGACAGCGTCCAGCTCACCGAGGTGAACGAAGAAGCCGCCGCGGAGGGCACCGTGGAGATGATCACGGCTGTGGCCCAGGCCCTGGCGACCGGCGAGCTCCACGTCTTCGACACCGCCGCCTTCACCGTGGACGGCGAGGAGCTGACCAGCTACCTGGCCGACGTGGACACCGACGCGGCCTACACCGGCGACACCGAGGTGGTCTCCGACGGCTACTTCCACGAGAGCGAGTACCGGAGCGCCCCCTACTTCGATATCCAGATCGACGGCATCACGCTGCTGGATACCGCCTTCTGACCGTTTCCGGCAATAATGGGTGTCCCTCCCAGCAGGGAAGGATGTCCCTGAGCATTTGCTGCATGAGGGCAGCGACCCGTCGCTGCCCCCAATGCAGTATTTTTCGTTTCTTTCGATTCAGAACCGCTTCGCTGGGTTCTGAATCGAGAAACTTGCGCTGCGCTCGCGCCCCCTTTGGGGACACTCGCTCCGCGAGAAGTATTTTTTGCGCGGCAAAGCCCCGCA
>JAFYIF010000236.1 GCA_017538775.1 Oscillospiraceae bacterium
ATTATAAAATAGCTCAAGGCCGCCGCCCGCCTTTGCCCATGGGCGGCGGCCCCCCTTTTTTCGTGCCGGGACGCCGGGGCATTCCCATCAAAAAGCAGGAGGAGATTTGTCAAAACTCACTAAAATTCCCGGCTTTGATTCCATAAATCCAGCAATCATATTGACATGGAAATAGCGGTGTGTTACTTTTATTGTATCTGGACCTGTATCCTTTCGCGGCAGATTGGGCGGAGAATGGCGCTTTCTGACCACGGTCTCACCGGGAATCGATCAGCCAAAAATTTTTATGTGGAACGGAAAGGAAGAGACAAATGAAGAAAAGAACAGTCGCACTCGTCCTGATGCTCGCCATGGTGCTGGTACTGGCTGCCTGCGGAGGCGGCAGCACCGGTGGCGAGACCGCCAGTGACGGCACGTCCATCACCATCTTCAACTCCAAGATGGAGATCCAGAGCCAGATGGAGGAGATGGCCAAGAAGTACACCGCCGAAAAGGGCGTCAAGGTCGAGGTGTACTATTCCAGCGACACCGTCGCCGCCCATATGTCCACCCGCTATGCCTCCAATGAGCCCTATGCCATTGCGATGGTAGATGCGAAGGACATCTACTCCCTGGGGCCTGAGCACGCGGTCGATCTGAGCGATCAGCAGTGGGTCGCCGACACCACCCAGGCCATCACCGTGGACGGCAAGGTGCTGGGCTTCCCGGTCTGCATCGAGGCCCGCGGCATCATCTACAACGCCGAGGCCATCCGCGCCATCGTCCCCGACTTCGATCCCACCGAAGTGAAGACCACCGAGGACTTCCAGGCCATCATCGACGCGCTGATCGAGGGCGGCATGGACGCTCCCACCGGCGTGATGAAGGAGGACTGGTCCCTGGCCGCCCACTTCCTGGCCGAGGTCTATGAGCTCCACGACGATCCCGACGCCTTCATCGCCGGCATCAAGGACGGTTCCATCGTGCTGGCAGAGGACGAGATCTACAACGCCATGATGGACACCTTCGACATTCTGAAGGACAACAACTACGCCAAGGCCTCCGCCATCTCCGCCGAGCGCGAAGTCACCGAGCAGATGCTGGCCGAGGGCGAGCTGGCCTTCATGTTCGGCGGCAACTGGGACTGGAGCGTCATCAACGCTTACAACTACTCCGACGACATGGGCATGATGCCGGTTCCCAACGACCTGGGCGACGGCTCCAGCGACAAGCTGGTGGGCGGCGGTTCCAAGTACTTCTACGTGGACAACGGCGTCTCCGAGGAGCAGCAGCAGGCCGCGAAGGACTTCCTGAACTGGCTGGTCTATGACGAAGAGGGTCAGGCCTTCCTGGTGGAGGAGTGCGCGCTGGTGCCCGCATTCGCCAACATCAGCCTGGAGGTGGCCGATCCCCTGGGCGCTTCCGTCAAGGCTTACACCGACGCCGACGCCCTGACCGGCAACTACAACTACCTGCCCGACGATCACTACGCCAAGACCGGCGCTTCCTTCCAGAAGTACCTGGCCGGCCAGATCGACCGTGCGGGCCTGGCCGATGAGATCACCGCTTACTGGGCCACCGCCGAGGTGGGCGCCCACTGAGTCTTCCGTACATCCCCCGCTTCCTCAGCCACGGCTGAGGAAGCGGGCATGGGCGGAGTCCCGGCAGGCCGCTTGCCGGATTCCCGCCTGACCCCGCAATGCGCTGAGCAAAGCGGCAGAATGGATTGAGAGAGAATATGAAACAAAACACCCTGAGCTACAAGATCCGGCAGTATCTGATGTTCGCCGGCCCCGGCACGGTGCTGTTTCTGGCGGTGGTGATCGTACCGTTCCTCTACGGTCTTTACCTCACGCTCACCAGCTGGGACGGCGTCAGCGCCACCAAGCCCTTCGTCGGCTTTGAAAACTTTGCCGCGGCGTTCCAGGACAGCGCCTACTGGGAGGCCATGGGCCGCACCGTGATCTACTCCGTCTTCGCGGTGGTCCTCATCAACATCGTCGCCTTTGCGCTGGCCTATCTGGTCACGCAGGGCATCAAGGGACAGAATTTCTTCCGGGCCGGGTTCTTCGTGCCGAACCTGATCGGCGGTATCGTCCTGGGTTACGTCTGGAAATTCGTCTTCAACCGCGCATTCGTGGCCCTGTTCAGCGGGACCAGTCTGCTGTCCACCACCAACGGCGCCATGTTCTGCCTGATCCTGGTGAGCGTCTGGCAGTACGCGGGCTACATGATGCTGATCTATGTGGCCGGTTTCATGAGCGTCTCCGGTGAAGTGCGCGAGGCCGCCATGATCGACGGCTGCACCTCCGGTCAGGCCATGATGCACGTCACCATCCCCCTGATGCGTTCCAGCTTCGTGCAGTGCATCTTCCTGAGCATCACCCGCTGCTTCGTGGTCTACGACGTGAACCTGTCCCTGACCAAGGGCGAGCCCTTCGGCTCCTCCGTCATGGCGGCCATGCACGTCTACAACCAGGCCTTCACCTACAAGAACTACGGTCTGGGCCAGGCCGAGGCGCTGATCCTCTTTGTCGTCTGCGCCATCGTCGGCGTGACGCAGGTCATGCTGGGTAAGAAAGGAGAGGTGGAAGCATGATGACCGAGAACGAACGGGCCGCGCGCAGAAAGAAAATCGCCCACGCCCTGATGTGGGTCCTCCTGCTGGTCCTCTTTATCTGCTTTATCTTCCCCTTCCTGATGGTGATCATCAACGTGTTCAAGGATAAGTCCGACATCACCCGCGACCCGCTGAGTCTCATCGGCGCGGCCAAGGGCTTCATCCTCACCAACTTCCCCGAAGCCATGAAGAAGATGAACTTCTGGACCGTCTTCGGCAACAGCCTGATCGTCACGGTCTGCGCCACGGTCCTGACCATCGTGGTCTCCTCCATGACGGCCTTCGTCATCGTCCGCAACGGCAAGTGGAAGTTCTGCACGCTGATGTTCTCCCTGATGATTGCCTCCATGGTCATCCCCTTCCAGGTGCTGATGGTCCCCCTGGTGAGCGTCTACGGCGGCACCCTGGGCGTCCTGAACCACCGCATCACCCTGATCCTGATGCACGTCGGCTTCTCCGTGTCCATGGCCATGTTCATGTTCCACGGCGCCATCAAGACCAACATCCCGCTGGAGCTGGAAGAGGCCGCCACCATCGACGGCTGCAGCCGCTGGCAGACCTTCTGGAAGGTGGTCTTCCCCCTGCTGAAGCCCACCGTCGCCACCGTGGCCATCATCAACGCCATGGCCTACTGGAACGACTACCTGCTGCCCAGCCTGGTGCTGACCAAGAAAGACCTGTACACGATCCCCATCGCCACCCAGGCCTTCTACGGCACCTATTCCACCGACATCGGCCTGGTCATGGCGGCCCTGCTGCTGGCCATGCTGCCGATCCTGATCCTCTACGTCTTCCTGCAGCGCTACATCGTCCAGGGCGTGACGGCGGGCGCTGTCAAGGGCTGAGCCCCGGCTCGACCCACTCTCCCGTCCATCTCTCTCCCCGCTTTGGGGAGAGAGATGGACAAATTCAAACACGGAAAGGAGCGACACGGCGTGAGAAAGCTTTTCGACATGGACAACCCCCTGATGCGCATTCTCGCCGTGGCCGCCGACCTGCTGATGCTGAACGTCCTGACCCTGGTCTGCTGCCTGCCGGTACTGACAGCCGGGGCCGCCCTCACCGCCGCCTTCGACGTGGCGATCCACATGGTGCGGGGCGAACAGACCTATGTAACCAAACCCTTCTTCCGCGCCTTCGCCGCCAACTGGAAACAGGCCACGCTGCTCTGGCTGGCGCTCCTGGGCATCGGCGCGCTGATCTTTCTGGACTACATCGCCGCGCTCAACTATCTCCCGGCGCTGAAGCTCCCCGTGGCCTCCCTGGCCGTGCTGCTGCTGGCCCTGAGCCTCTACGCCTTCGCCCTGCTCTCCCGCTATGAGAACACCGTCCCCGCCACCCTCCTGAACGCCGCCAAGCTGGCCGCGGGCTTCTTCCCCCGGACCCTGGGCATGGTGGTCTTCACTCTGGGACTCTGGCTGCTGTCCATCCAGTATCTTCAGTACGGACTTTTGATCCTGCTGCTCTTTGGCTTTTCGCTCCCCTGCTATGTCTGCGCCCTGTTGCTCAAGGGCGTGTTCGTCAAACTCGAACAAGACGCCGCGTAAGGCGGCTTTCGATAGATTTTTTGATTCCGTTCAGATCCGAAGCGCCGGAGGTTGCCGATTACATGGGAATCACCTTTGACCCCACATCCAAAACGCTGACGCTGACGACCCGATCCAGCGCCTACCAGATGCAGATCGGCCCCCTGGGGCACCTGCTCCATCTCTACTATGGCCCCCGGGCGGCGGACTGCTTTTCCTACCTCTATCCACCCCGGGACGTGGGCTTTTCCCCCAACCCCGCCGCATTGCGCGCTGGGCGCGGCTGGTCGCTGGACACCCAGCCCCAGGAGTACAGCGCCTCCCTCTGCGGCGACTATCGGCTCAGCTCCCTGGAGTTTTCCACCGACGAGGGGCTGCGCGGCGCGGACCTGCGCTATCAGCAGCACACGGTCAGCCCCGGCAAATACGCGCTTCCCGGTCTGCCCTCTGCCCGGGGCGCGGCGGACACGGAAAGCCTGTCCGTCACGCTGCGCGACGCGGCCACCGGAGTCGAGGTGGAACTGCGCTACGGCGTCTATGAAACCGACGACTTCCTCACCCGCGCCGTGCGTATCCGCAACGGCGGCAGCGTCCCCCTTCGGCTGGAAAAAGCCGCCTCCCTCTGCCTGGACCTGCCCTTCGGCGACTGGGAGCTGCTGCACTTCTTCGGCAGCCACACGATGGAACGCCAGCCCGAGCGCGTCCCCGTGGCCCGGCTCATCCAGACCGTTTCCTCCCGGCGGGGCTTTTCCAGCCACCAGCAAAACCCCTTCGTCATCCTCTGCGCCCCCGACACCACGGAGCGGAGCGGGGAGAGCATCGGCGTGATGCCCGTCTGGTCCGGCAGCCATGAGACCTCCGTGGAGCGCAGCCAGACCGGCGCGGTCCGTCTGGTCTCCGGCATCGGCAGCGCGGACTTCTCCTGGCGGCTGCTCCCCGGCGAGACCTTCCAGACTCCGGAAGTCCTGCTCAGCTACAGCGCCGCGGGCCTGAGCGCCCTTTCCCAGAGCTTCCACCGCTTCCTCCGCACCCATGTGGCCCGGCCCGGCGCCTATGACCGGCCCCGCCCGGTGCTGCTGAACAGCTGGGAGGCCAGCTATTTTGACTTTGACCGGGCCTCCATCCTCCGCCTGGCCCGGGACGCCCGGGACCTGGGCGTGGAACTGCTGGTGCTGGACGACGGCTGGTTCGGCAGCCGGGACGACGACCGGCGGGCCCTGGGGGACTGGTTCGCCCATCCCCGGAAGCTGCCCGGCGGCCTGGGGCCGCTGATCCGGGAGGTGTGCGCCCTGGGGCTGCGCTTCGGCCTCTGGGTGGAGCCGGAGATGCTCAGCGAGGACTCCGAACTCTACCGCGCCCACCCCGACTGGGCGCTGACCGTGCCGGGCCGGGAACCCACGGTGGGCCGGGACCAGCTGGTGCTGGACCTGGGCCGCCGGGAGGTGCGCGACTGGCTGTATGAGACCTTTTCCGCCCTGCTGCGGGAACACCCCATCTCCTACATCAAGTGGGACGCCAACCGCAACCTGAGCGATCTGTACTCCCGCGCCCTCCCCCCGGAGCGCCAGGGGGAGACCGCCCACCGCTATCTGCTGGGCCTCTACGCCCTGCTGGAGCGGCTGTGCGGCGAATTCCCCGATGTGCTGTTTGAGGGCTGCGCGGGGGGCGGCGGGCGCTTTGACGCCGGGATGCTGCCCTACTTCCCGCAGATCTGGTGCAGCGACAACACCGACCCCATCTCCCGCCTGGCCATTCAGCGGGGCAGCTCCTACGGCTATCCCCCCGTGGCCATGGCCTGTCACGTCTCCGCCTCCCCCAACCACCAGACCGGCCGCAGCAGCCCCTTGGGCACCCGGGGCGTGGTGGCGATGACCGGGGCCTTCGGCTATGAGCTGGACCCCGCCGCCCTGTCCGAGGAGGCGCGGGAGGAGGTCCGGCAGCAGATCCGACGCTACCGGGAACTGGAAGCCCTGCTGCGCTGCGGGGACTATTACCGCCTGGAAACCGCCGCTGCGCTGCCCCTGACGGCCTGGCAGTTTGTCTCCCCGGACCGGCGGGAGACCCTGCTCAGCCTTGTGCAGACCGAGGCCCCGCCCGGCCCCATCCCGCTGCACCTGCGCCTCCGCGGGCTGGACCCGGAAGCCAGCTACCGCCTGATCTGGATGGAGCGCTTCGGCTGTCCGGACAGCGCCGTGGCCTTCCCGGAACGCTGGTCCGGCGCGGCCCTGCTGCACGGCGGCCTGGTGCTGCCGCCCATGCCGGGGGATTACCCCAGCGCCCGGCTTTTGTTCCGGGCCGACCCAGGAACGCCGAGGACGGCGTTCCCTACAGAGAGATAAGAAACCTGGGGATGTCGGGGACGCCATCCCCTACAGAGAGATAAGAGGGAACAGCATGTCAGACAAGATGGAAGAGAGACTGCAAGCGCGTTTCGACGAGCTGAAACACCTGTATGACAGCGTCTACCACAGCGACGAGACGGCCTTTGCCTATTTCTGCGGGATGCTCCGCAGGATGGGAGCGGCGCGCAGCGAAGCGCTGCGGGCGCTGGACGAGCAGCGGCTGGCGCAGCCGGACTGGTACCGCTCCGGCGGGATGCTGGGCATGATGCTCTATGTGGACAACTTCGCCGGGAATCTCCGGGGCGTGCAGGCGCATCTGCCCTATCTGAAGGAGTGCGGCGTCAACTATCTGCACCTGATGCCCCTGCTGAAGACCGTCCGGGAGGCGAGCGACGGCGGCTATGCCGTGGCGGACTTCCGCACGGTGGAGCCGCGCCTGGGCACCATGGAGGACCTGGAGGACCTGGCCGCCCACTGCCACGCGGAGGGCATGGTCCTGTGCCTGGACTTCGTGATGAACCACACCAGCGACCGGCACCCCTGGGCCATCGCCGCCCGGGCCGGGGACCCGGTGGCCCGGAGCCGCTACTTCTTCTATGACGACTGGACCATCCCCAACGAGTTTGAAAAGACCGTGCCCCAGGTCTTTCCCACCACCGCGCCGGGCAACTTCACCTGGCTGGAGGACTGCCGGCAGGTGGTCATGACCTGCTTCTATCCCTACCAGTGGGATCTGAACTACGCCAACCCCATGGTGTTCAACGACATGACGGAGAACCTGCTCTTCCTGGCCAACCGGGGGGCGGACGTGATCCGGCTGGACGCCATTCCCTATATCTGGAAGCAACTGGGCACCAACTGCCGCAATCTGCCCGAGGTCCACACCCTCACCCGGCTGCTGAAACTGGTCTGCCAGATCGTCTGCCCCGGCGTGCTGCTGCTGGGGGAGGTCATCATGGCTCCGGAGCATCTGGCCCCCTATTTCGGCACGCCGGAACAGCCGGAGTGCGACATGCTCTACAACGCCACCACCATGTGCACCACCTGGCACACCGTGGCCACCCGGGACGTGCGGCTCCTGCGGCGGCAGATCGAGGCCCTGGGCCGCCTGCCCCGCGCCTTCACCTTCCAGAACTACCTCCGCTGCCATGACGACATCGGCTGGGGCCTGGACTACCCCTGGCTCTGGGCCAACCTGACCCAGGGCGAAGCGCCCCACAAGAAGTATCTGAACGACTGGTTCTCCGGCGTCTTTCCCGGGAGCTGGTCCCGGGGCGAGCTCTACAACGACGACCCCCGGCTCCAGGACGCCCGGATGTGCGGCACCACCGCCTCCCTGGTGGGCTTTGAGTCCGCCGCCACGCCGGAGGAGGAAGAGCGGGCGTTTTCGTGCTTCACGATGCTCCACGCCTGGCTGCTGAGTCAGAGCGGCATCCCGGTCCTCTACAGCGGGGACGAGATCGCCCAGCTCAACGACTACAGCTACCACGACGACCCGGAGAAGGCCGCCGACAGCCGCTATCTCCACCGGGGCGCCTTCCGCTGGGACCTGGCCGCCATGCGCGGCGACCCCGAGACCCGCCAGGGCCGTGTCTTCCAGGCTCTGCGGCGGCTGGAGCGCATCCGCGCCGACCATGCGGTCTTCTGTGCCGACGCCACGGTCTGGGCCTTCGACACCGGCGACAACGCGGTGCTGGGCCTGGTCCGGGACGATCGGAACGCCGAGGACGGCGTTCCCTACAAAGCGGGCGCGAAGCTCACCGCCTTGTACAACTTCTCGGAGCACAGCCGTAGCGTCCCCAACCCGGCCATGGGCGCGACGGACCTGCTGACGGACACGGCGCGGACGGAAGCGCGGCTGGATCTGCCCGGCTACGGCTTCCTCTGGCTGCTGGAGGGCGGGGAATCCGGACAGCATGGACAGTGAACGTCTCGCCCGGGCCCGGGCCTATGAGCGGGAACAGCTCCCCGCCGTCCCTCCGGCGCTGCTGCCCCGCTTCCACCTCTGCGGCGGCGTGGGCTGGATCAACGACCCCAACGGTTTCTCCCTGTACCGGGGGGAATACCACCTCTTCTTTCAATACAACCCCTACGACGTGCGCTGGGACACGATGCACTGGGGCCACGCCAAAACCCGGGACTTCATCCGCTGGGAACGGCTGCCCGCGGCCCTGGCCCCGGACGCGGACTACGACCGGGACGGCTGCTTTTCCGGCAGCGCCCTGGAGACCCCGGACGGGCGGCATCTCCTGATGTACACCGGCGTCCGGAAGACCCTTCGGGCCGACGGCACGGTGGAGGAACTGCAAACCCAGTGCCTGGCCTTCGGCGACGGCAGGGACTATGAAAAATACCCCGGCAACCCGGTCATCACCGCCGCCGCGCTGCCCCCCGGGGGCAGCAGCCGGGACTTCCGGGACCCGAAGATCTGGCGGGAGGGGGACGAATACCGCTGCGTGGCGGGCAACCGCTGCCCCGACGGCAGCGGCGCGGTGCTGCTCTTCCGCAGCCCGGACGCGGTCCACTGGCGCTACGCCGGGACCCTGGCCGCCTCCGGAAACCGCTGCGGGCGGATGTGGGAATGCCCCGACTTCTTCCCCCTGGACGGTACGGACGTGCTGCTGCTCAGCCCCCAGGAGCTCTTCGGCCAGGAGCCGGAGTTTCTGGACGGCAACACCACCCTCTGTCTGCTGGGCCGCTTCGACGCCGCCGAGGGGACGCTGCGGCGGGAGGCGGAGCAGACCATCGACTACGGCCTGGACTTTTACGCCCCCCAGACGGTCTTCACGGCGGATGGCCGCCGGGTGATGGTCGCCTGGATGCAGTACTGGAACAGCGTGGACTACCGCCCGGAGCCGCCGCTGCCCTTCTTCGGACAGCTGACCCTCCCCCGGGAGCTGCGCGTCCGGGACGGGCGCCTGCTGCAAAGCCCCGTGCGGGAGCTGGAAAACTACCGCGGCGCGGCGCTGATCCGGCGCGACCTGCTGCTGCGGGACGAGACCCGGACGGTCCCCGGCGTTTCCGGGCGCTGCCTGGACCTGCTGCTGACGCTCCGCCCGGTGGCGGGGGAGCGGCTGCGCAGCTTCACCCTGACACTGGCAGCGCAGGGGGAGGACGGGTTGACGCTCCGCTACGAGCCGGAGGAGCGCTGCCTCACGGTGGACCGGAGCCGCTGCGGATTCCCCGCCTCGGTCCGCAACCGCCGGAGCTTCCCGGTTCGGGCCGCCGAACCCTTCCGGCTGCGGCTCTTGCTGGACCGCTGGAGCCTGGAGGTCTTTGTCAACGGCGGGGAACAGGCCGCCAGCTTCGTCCTCTACGCCCCCCAGGAGGCCGACGGCA
>JAFYIF010000237.1 GCA_017538775.1 Oscillospiraceae bacterium
CGCCCCGCCGCGTCGGCGCATTTGAACTCGTGGCAGAGGGTCTCATATTGCCCGTCGGAGGGCACCAGCGCGGTCTGGACGGCCAGGATCTCCAGGTCCTCCGGCACCGTCGCGGATGCCTGAAGCGCGTCCACCGCGATCTCCGGCAGCTCCCGCTGCGTATGGCACGTGAGATAGCCCCGGGCCTCGAAGCCGCAGACCTTGCCGTTGTCCAGGGCCACGGAGACCTTCACCAGGTCGCTGTAGCAGATCACGTCCCCCTGCCGCCAGGCGTAGTTGACGGTCAGGACCCCGTTTCGGCGCATATGGTAGGTCTCGGCCATGTCGGTGTAGCCCGCCTCGGCCAGAAAGTTCCGGGCGGTCTCCAAAGCCTCCGCCTCGCCGATGGCCTCGTAGCCCACGGGCCGGGAGGACAGCATCCCCAGCACCCGCCCTCCCTGCTTCGTCACGCTCAGGTAGACGGTGCCGCCCGCGTCGTCGGCGGCCAGCCCGAAGCAGGGCAGGTCCCCGCCGATCTCCCCGGTGGCGTAGACCCGGCTGCGCACCAGGCCCAGGAACTCCGCCGCCGCCCGGCGGGCCGCGTCCTCGTCCACCTCCGGCAGCCCCGCCAGGGCCAGGGGGGCGCGCTCCGTCAGGTGTTCGGAGAAGGGGCCGTCATAGATCAGGCTGGGCACTTCCGGGAACTCCTGCTCGATCAGGCTGAGCTGATCCCCGACCCAGAGCTTCTGGGCCTGGGTGTCCTCCTCCAGCCGCTCCCCCGCCCCGGACAGCTCCGTCAGGCTCAGGCTCCCGTCCTGGAGTCCGCTTTGCAGCTCCTTGAGGTTCAGGGACAGCACCTCCGCCGCCTGGGACAGGCCCCGCAGGGTCTCCCGCTCCTCCGGCGTCAGCTCCCGCCCCGCCAGCGCCGCCCGGCTCAGGGCGAAGGCGTAGTCCCCCACCCGGCTGAGGAAGCCGTCGGTGCGCTCCATCTCCTGGGACTGGAAGGGCAGGGCGCTGACGGCGGCCTTGGCGCTCAGGCTCTTGCCGAAAATCTCCGCGCAGATCGCCCCGCTCAGCCCGGGGGAAGTGGCGTAGAGACTCTTTTGCAGGGCGCTGTCCACCTCCCCCACGGCGGTCACCAACTGCCCGAAGGCCCGCTGATAGCCGTTCACCGCGCTCCGCTCCCACCGGGCGGCCCGGGCGTGTTCCGTCCCGGCCAGCACCGCGCAGCACACAGCCGCCGCCAGGAGATAGCTCACCAGGCGCACGCTGCTCCGTTTGATCCCACGCTTCATCTGCAACACATCCTTTTGTCAGGAGTGTTGCCGGGGGGAGGTGAGATTATGGCTGGGAAATGCTGGGCATGGTCGCTCTCTGCGCCCGTTGACGATCCGTATGATCTATGATACGATTCGAAAAAAGAACGAGGGAAAGGAGCACCCCCCATGCCGGACCGATACAGTTTGCGGCTCTATGACGAGGAGCTTTTGACCTTTTCTCTGGAAGAAGCGGGGCTGGCCGGTTGGCGGGCGCGGCTGCTTTCCGTGAACGCCGACCGGGCCGCCGTGTTCCCCCTGGACCTGGAACTGAGCGACGCGGGCGTGCTGCGGTGGCTGGAGAAGCGGGTGATCCCCAAGAACCGGGCCTTTGTGGGGGAGATCCTGCGCTCGCTGGGGCTGAGCATCCACGACACCAAGGGCATCATCGACGTGTGCAAAGGGCTGTCCCTGAACGACAGCTATTGGGTGGTGCCCCTGGGCTTCGCGGGCAGCTTTGGGGAATACAACCTCTATGAAAACCGCTTCTCCAGCGTCCTGTCCCTGGTGGCCTACACCGGCGTGGGACAGAGCCACGCGGTGTTCACCACTTCCCCGGAGCTGACCACCCAGGGGATGCTCCGCAAAGCCTGGCGCTTTCTGGAGGGGGACGGCATCTATCTCTACAAGGGCGGCACCCAGGGAGCGGCCAACGCGGGGCTGGAACCCTACAGCGAGTATTACGCCTGCCAGATCGCCGCTCGCATGGGGCTGGACGCGGTGCATTACGAACTGGAGCGCTGGAAAGACATTCTGGCCTCCAAATGCAGACTGTTCACCGACATCGACACGGCCTATGTCCCGATCGGCCGCATCGTGAAAGGCGGCGGACTGCCCGCCTGTCTGGACTATTATCAGGCTCTGGGCCGGGAGGCTGCCGAGGCGCTGCGCAGTATGCTGGTCTTCGACGCGGTGATCTACAACGAGGACCGGCATTTCGGCAACTTTGGCATCCTGCGGGACAACCGCAGCGGGCAGGTCCTGGGCCCCGCGCCCATCTTCGACAACGGCATCTCCCTGTTCAACTACGCCATGCCGGAGGACCTTTCCGACCTGGCCGCCTATGCCGGGACCCGCTCCAACCCCTACGGCGTCTCCTACGAGACCGTCTGCCGGGAAGTCATGGGCCAGCGGCAGCGCAGCCAGCTCCGCCGCCTGATCGGCTTCCGCTTCACGCGGCACCCTTCCATCAACCTGCCGGAGGCGCGTCTGACGGCCATCGAAAAGCAGCTGGATCTGCGTGTCCGGGAACTCCTGTCCCTCCCGCGGGGGAACGGGGACCGGTGAGCTGCTGACCGGCCCGGCCTTCCCCTCCCCGACCGGCAAAACGGATGTGGACAAATCCCCCCGGGGGATTTATAATGATTTTGTAATCTTTTCCGCGCTGATCCCCGTTTCAAGCGTCAGGCGGTCCGGATCTGGGGAGGTGAATGGGCTTCCGGCATCGTTCGGCGGGGGACGGCGGTCATGTACGCACAAACGAGTGGGATATGGCTGTTAGGAGGGCCACGAGAAATGAAAAAAAAGTTCCTGTCTCTCAGCATTGTTTTTGTTCTGCTGCTTGCCATGCTGCCCGTGCCGGCGTCGGCGTCGGTCAGCGGCTTTGAGGATGTCAGTCCCGACGACTATTTTGCCACCGCCGTGCAGTGGGCGGTGAGCTGGGGCGTGACCCAGGGCACCAGCGAGACGACCTTCAGCCCGGATTGGATCTGCACCCGCGCCCAGGTGGTCACCTTCCTGTGGCGGGCCCACGGCGAGCCGGACCCGGTGTCCTATTACAATCCCTTTGCCGACGTGCCCCGGGGCAGCTACTATGAGCGCTCCACCCTCTGGGCGGTGGAGCAGGGCATCACCGTCGGCACCTCCAGCGAGCCGATGCTGTTCTCCCCGGACAAGCCCTGCACCTACGCGCAGATCCTCACCTTCATCTGGCGGGCCAAGGGCAGCCAGGCCCCCGCGTTCCGCTCCCCCCTGACCGAAAGCTGGCCCGACAGCGCCTATTACAAGGACGCGGTGGACTGGGCCTATGTCAACGCGATGCTGGAGGACGAGGGCGACGAGCTCGACCCCGACCAGCCCTGCACCCGGGGCCGGACCGTGGCCTGGCTCTGGCGGGAGGCCATGGTCTATGTCTCCGACGTGGAGGGTCTGATGGCGGCCATCGGGCCGGGCCGGGAGATCCATCTGGCCCCCGGCGTCTACAACCTGACGGAGTGGATCGACCGGATCGCCGGTCCCGAGGGGCCGAAGTCCGACAACCCCTATGTCTGGCTGGACAATCTCTACGACGGCTATGAGGTCTGGATCCGCAACGTCCGGAACCTGACCATCACCGCGGACAACTCCTGGAACCCGGGCAAAGTCGAGCTGGTGGTGGAGCCGCGCTATGCCAATGTGCTGACCTTCGACAGCTGCGACCAGATCGTCCTCTCCGGCCTGGTCATGGGCCACACGCCGGAACAGGGCTACTGCATGGGCGGCGTCCTCCGCCTGGTGGACTGCGGGCGCTTTGCCCTGAGCGACATGGACCTCTACGGCTGCGGCACCTACGGCATCATCGCGGAGCGGGTGCAGAGCATCCAGGCTGTGGACAGCGTGATCCGGGATTGCAGCTACGGGCTGCTGGACTTCCAGCAGGTCCAGGACGCGGGCTTCGGCGACGTGGTGTTCCAGGACTGCGGCGGCTATGACATGATCAACGCCCAGGCCAGCTCCCTGTTCTTCCAGTCCTGCAAGTTCCTGAACAACGTCTGGGACGAGCGCTATTCGCACTTCCTGCAGATCGACCAGGGCTCCGACCTCACGTTCCGCTACTGCACCTTTGACCGGCCCACCTATTTTGACCTGACCGACTACGGCATGAGCGGAAACAACGTCACGCTCGAGCGGCCCACCGTGCTGGATCGGGCCAGAGGCTGAGCCGGGAGGAAAAAGCGTCCGGCGGACGCGGGTTCATACGATGCGGAGGCCGGGGAATGGCCGGAAGACGGCTTTTCCCCGGCCTTTTCGCGGAAAAACGCGGGGATTTGGCGGGTATCCGGCGAATTTCATGGTTGACATTTCCGGGCCTTGTCATGTATAATAACAAAGCTTTGTCCGCTGCATCTCTCCCTTTGGGGGAGGGATGTTGAGCATACGGGGCTACGGCCCTTGAACATCACACGAAAGGAGAACTGTATCATGCTTCGCACCTATCAGCCCAAGAAGCGCCAGCGCAAGAAGGAACACGGCTTCCGCAAGAGAATGGCCACCGCCAATGGCCGCAAAGTCCTGTCCCGCCGCAGAGCGAAGGGCAGAGCCCGTCTCAGCTACTGAGTCCCGTTCCGCTTGAACCCCCCTGTCACGAGCACAGCGCAAAGTTTGATACCGTTTCGGATCGGCCGGTGACTCACCGGCCTATTTGCGCGTTCGCGGCAGGGCCGCAGCCACGCGAAAGGGAGATCGCGCCATGCGTTTCACAGACACCCTGAAAAAAAACTATGAGTTCCGCCGCCTCTACGCCAAGGGGAAAAGCGCCGTGACCCCCTATCTGGTGGTCTACGCCCGCCTGACCCGGCGCAGCGGCTGCCGGGTGGGCTTCACCGTCAGCAACAAGCTGGGCAAGGCCGTGGTGCGCAACCGCGTCCGCCGCCGTCTGCGGGAGATCTACCGGCTCCATGAGACCGGGTTCGTCCCCGGGGCGGAGCTGGTGGTGGTGGCCCGGGCCCGGGCGGTCGGGGCGCAGTACCGCCAGCTGGAGCGCGCCATGCTGGACGCCTGCAAACGCCTTGGCGTATGGAGGCCCGCTTCGCCATGATGAAACGTCTGCTGATCGCCCTGGTCCGGTTCTACCGCAACCGGATCTCCCCCCTGCGTCCCCCCTGCTGCCGCTACATCCCCAGCTGCTCCCAGTATGCGCTGGAGGCGCTGGAGCGATACGGCGCGGCCAAGGGCGGCTGGCTGGCGCTCCGGCGCCTGGGCCGCTGCCACCCCTTTCACCGAGGGGAACACGAGTTCTATGACCCCGTCCCTTAAAACAAAACAACGACAGGAGTACCTTTATGTTTGATGTCATCGCCAAGCCGTTTGGAATGCTGCTGCTGTGGCTGTACAACCTGGTGCAGAACTACGGCGTCGCAATCTTCCTGTTCGCGCTGGTGGTCAAGCTGATCCTGCTGCCCTTCCAGATGAAGAGCAAGAAGAGCATGATGCGCATGGCCGCCCTCAACCCCCAGGTGGAGGCGCTGAAGAAACGCCACGAGGGCAACCCGCAGCGGCTCCAGCAGGAGACCAGCAAACTCTACAAAGAAGAACACGTCAACCCCATGTCCGGCTGCCTCTGGAGCCTGCTGCCCTATCCCATCCTGCTGGCCCTCTGGCGCGCCATCCGCTTCCCCCTGACCACCATGATGGGCGTGGCCCAGGAGCTGGTCAGCGAGGGCGGCGCGATCTACAGCAAGCTGTCCGAGCTGGGCTTCGACCTGAGCGCCAACGGCGCCTATCTCCAGCTCCAGGAGAGCGAATTCATCACCCGGCACTTTGCCGACTTCTCCGGCCTCAGCGACAAGCTGGTGCCCATCAACTATCAGTTCCTGGGCCTGAACCTGGCTGAGACCCCCTCCGTCACCTTCTGGAACAACGGCTTCACCTGGGCGGCATTCGGGCTGTTCCTGATCCCGCTGGTCTCCGCCGGGCTCAGTTATCTGCAGATGAAGGTCAGCACGGCCATGAACCCCACGGCCCAGCAGGGCCAGCAGCAGATGAAGAGCATGAGCTTCATCATGCCCCTGATCTCCCTCTGGATCGGCTTCTCCATGCCCGCCACCATGGGCATCTACTGGATCTTCACCAGCCTGCTGGCGCTGGTGCAGGAGATCATCCTGAACCGCTTCTACGGCAAAAAGCTGGAGGCCGAGCAGGCCGAGCGCAACGCCCGCTTCCGGGCAAGGGAGGCGGAGTATGAGCGCAAGCGCGCCGAGACCGAGCGCCTTCGGGCCGAGGGCCAGACGAAAGAAAACGAGAACACCAGCCGCAAGAAGCAGGTGGCCCGGCAGAAGGCCGCCGCAGCGCGGGAGGAACAGGCCAAGCAGGCCAAGGGCGCCAAGCCCAAGGACATCCCGCCCAGCCAGGTGGGGTCTCGCCGCTACGCCCGGGGCCGGGCCTATGACCCGGACCGCTTTGTAAACGCCGCCGCGGGGGACAAGGCCGAAGCCAGCGAGGAAGTGCCCGCCGCTCCCGCCCCTGCCGCTCCCGCCCCTGTTCCTTCCCCCGCTCCCCAGACCGCAGCGGTCCCGGCGGAGGAGGAGGACTATGACCCCTACAGCGCCCCCGACGAAGACGAAACCGAAGCGTCCGACGCGGACGAAACCTGAGAGAAGGAAG
>JAFYIF010000238.1 GCA_017538775.1 Oscillospiraceae bacterium
ACCCTGGACTCCATGCAGTCCGTGACGCGTGCGGACGTGGAGGGCGGGGAGACCTACCTGGCGGTCATGCGGCGGAATCTGGATGTGCTGACGGAGGCGTTTGGGACAAAGGAGCAAGTATGGCACTGATCACCTGTGACAAGCTCAGCCTGGGCTACGAGGGCCGGGAGCTGCTGCGCGACCTGAGTTTTACCGTGAACGCCGGGGACTATCTCTGCATCGTCGGGGAAAACGGTTCCGGCAAGACCACCTTGATGAAGACGATCCTGGGGCTGCGGCAGCCCATGTCCGGGACCATTCAGTTCGGCGACGGGCTGAAGCAGACGGAGATCGGCTATCTGCCCCAGCAGACGGAGGTGCAGCGGGACTTCCCCGCCTCCGTCTGGGAGATCGTGCTGTCCGGCTGCATGAACAGCCTGGGGCTGCGCCCCTTCTATGGCCGGGCGCAGAAGGCCCGGGCGGAGGAGGCGCTGCGCAAGCTGGACATCGCCGACCTGCGCCGCCGCTGCTACCGGGAGCTGTCCGGCGGGCAGCAGCAGCGGGTGCTGCTGGCCAGGGCCCTCTGCGCCACCGGGAAGCTGCTGCTGCTGGACGAGCCGGTGAGCGGGCTGGACCCCCGGGTGACCGCGGAACTCTACCGCCTGATCCGGGACTTGAACCGGGAGGGCATCACGATTTTGATGATCTCCCACGACCTGCAGGCCGCGGCGGAGGACGCCAGCCACATTCTGCACATGGGGCGGGAGCTGTTTTTCGGCACCAAGGCCGACTATCTCCGCTCCAGCGTCTGCCGCTGTTTTCAGCCGGGAAGGGGGAGCGAGGCATGAGCGCAGTGTATGACAAACTGACCCTGGCCTTTTCCTATCCCTTCGTCCGCTACGCCCTGATCGTCGGCGTGCTGGTGGCCCTCTGCGCCTCCCTCTTCGGCGTGACGCTGGTGCTCAAGCGCTTCTCCTTCATCGGGGACGGGCTGAGCCATGTGGCCTTCGGCGCCATGGCCGTGGCCGGGGTGCTGAAGCTGACCAACAACCTGCCCCTGGTGCTGGCCCTCACCGTGGCGGCGGCGGTGCTGCTGCTGCGCACCGGGCGGAACTCCAAGCTGAAAGGCGACGCGGCCATCGCCATGTACAGCGTCGGGGCCCTGGCCCTGGGTTATCTGCTGATGAGCCTGTCCTCCGCTTCCTCCAACCTGGCCGGGGACGTGTGCTCCACCCTGTTCGGCTCTACCAGTATGCTGACACTGACCCGGGACGAGGTGCTGCTGTGCGTGGTCCTCAGCGCCGTGGTGCTGACGCTGTTCGTGCTGCTCTACCACCGGATGTTCGCCCTGGTTTTTGACGAGAGCTTCGCCCGGGCCACCGGCGCGCCCACGGAGCTATATAATCTGCTGATCGCGGTGGTGGTGGCGGTCATCATCGTGCTGGGGATGCACCTGATCGGCTCTCTGCTCATCAGCGCCCTGATCCTCTTCCCCGCCCTCAGCGCCATGCGGGTCTTCCGCAGCTTCCGGGCCGTCACCGTCTGCGCCGCCAGTTTTGCCGTGGGCTGCGCCCTGCTGGGCCTGCTGGCCAGCATCCTGGCCGACACCCCGGTGGGAGCCAGCATCGTGGCGGTGAACCTCCTGGCCTTCGCCGTCTGCTGCCTGGTCGGGCGGCTGACGGGAGCCGGCTCCGGCGGGTAAAAAATGCTTGCAATTGGCGGAACAATGCGATATGATAGCGGCGAAAAAATTGAAACGGAGGATATCACAATGGCAAAGCTGGACAACAAGAAGATCATGGTCTGCGGCGGGGACGCTTCCGTTTATCTGATGATGAAGATGACCCTGCAGAAGATCCTGAAGAAGTTCAAGATCGTCCCGGCCCAGGTCCTGGGCACCCTCCCCGAGCAGGGCAAGGCCGTCGCCGCCGACTTCGACCTGGTGCTCTGCCCCGCCAACCTGGCCCCGCTTTTTGACGCCGCGAAGAAAAAGGGCGCCGTCGTCCTGGGCGTCCGCAGCATCCTGAACGACCGGGAGATGGAGCGCGCCATGTGGGAGGCCGAGCTGCTGAACTGAGCGCTGGCCGTGCGTTTGCGCGGACAGATTGACCCCCCCGTCCATTTAGTCAAGTACGATTTTGCAAATCGTACTTGACTATTTTTTCGCCCATATGCTATGATACGGGCAAACGAAATCGGAAGAGGGGGTA
>JAFYIF010000239.1 GCA_017538775.1 Oscillospiraceae bacterium
CCCTGCCCGCAGGTGCGCACGGAGCAGGCCAGGGCGGCGATGGCTGCTGCCAGGGGTCTCAGCTCCACGCCGCTGGTGTTGATGCACAGGTCGTAGTTGGCCTTGTCGCCCCAGACGCAGCCGGTGCAGGAGCGGTAATACTGGCTCCGGGCCTTGTCCACCGCCCGGATGCGGCGCTCCAGTTCCCGGTCGCTGACCCAGTCGCCCCCGTCCTTTTCCCGGCAGCGGGCCAGCTTGCTCTCCCGGGAGGCGTAGACGAAGATGCGCAGGGGCCGGTATTCCGCCAGCACATGGTCGGCGCAGCGGCCCACGATGACGCAGCTGCTCTTGCCCGCCAGCTCCTTCAAAATCTCGGTCTGGGCGGCGTAGATGCTGCTGCTCATCATGGACAGGGGGTCGTAGACGGCGGAAAAGGTGTTCGCCACGGTGATGGGGTAGTAGGCGCAGACGCCGTTTTCCAGGACCATGTCCACATAGCTCTCGGCCAGCTCGCTGCGCTGGGCGATGGCGCGGACGATCTCCCGGTCATAGTAGGCGTAGCCCAGCAGCTCCGACAATCGCTTGCCCAGTTCCCGGCCGCCGGAGCCGAATTCCCGGCCAATGGTGATGATTTGATTCATGGCGCGCGCTCCTTTCGGGCACCCGGGGCCGCCTCAGTCCTTGGGGCTGCCGTCGGCGTGGAAGAGGGGCAGGGGGGCCAGGGTGATGATGTCGTCCCGCTTCGCCGCGTCGCCCTCCGCCAGAATCGCCATGCGCCCGGCGACGATGCCGCCGGCCCGGGTCACCAGTTCCTCCATGGCGCGCATGGACTCGCCGGTGGAGATCACGTCGTCCAGGATCAGCATCCGCTTGCCCGCGATCTCCCGGGCGTCCTCGCTGTCGATCACCAGGGTCTGGACGCCCTCGGTGGTGATGCTCTGGACGTTCACGGAGAAGGCGGCGGACATATAGGCCTTGGCCTTCTTGCGGGCCAGATAGTACTTCTCCGCGCCGCTCTGCCGGGCCATTTCGTACAGCAGCGGAATGGCCTTGGCCTCCGGCGCGATCAGGTAGTCATAGTCCGGGGCGCGGCGCAGCAGCTCGGCCGCGCAGTGTACGGTCAGCTCCACGTCGCCGAAGATGACGAACGCGCCGATGTACAGATCGTCGGAGACGCGGCACAGGGCCAGCTCCCGCTTCAGGCCGGCAATGTCGATCTCATAGGTCATAGCATGTATCCTCCGAATCATCCCTAGTCGTGTTGGGAATTTTCTCTATTATATGGAACGGCGGGGGAAAAATCAAGCCGCACGTGGAAAAAAGCTTCATTCCGCCTCCCAGCTCATCAGCTTCCGCATCCGGTGGTTCACGGCGCTCTTGCTGGCCGGGGGGTCGCTGAGGGCGGCCAGGTCGGACAGGCTGGCCTCCGGGTTGGCGATGCGCAGCAGGGCCACCTGGCGCAGGTCCTCCGGCAGGGTCTCCAGCCCCGGGCCGCGCTCCAGGGCGCGGATGCGCTCCAGCTGCGCCTGGGCCGCCGTCACGATCTTGTCCGCGTTGGCGCTGTCGCAGTTGACCCGGCGGTTGACCGCGTTGCGCATGTCCTTCTCCACCTTGGCGGACATGAGGGCCATGGCCGCCCCCGGCGCGCCCATGGTGGTGAACAGGTCCTCGATGGCCTCGCTCTGCTTGAAATAGATGACGGAATGCCCCTTCCGCGCCGTCTCCCTGGGGGAGAAACCCATCTCCCGCAGCAGCACGAAGGCCTCCCCCGCCACGCTCCGGTGGTCCGTCACCAGTTCCAGGTGGCAGCGCTTGGCCGGGTCCGTGATGCTCCCCCCCGCGAGGAAGGCCCCCCGCAGGAAGCAGGCCCGGGCGGCGTCCTCCTCCAGCGCGCCGAAGTTGATGTGGTGGGCCAGCAGCTCCCCGGGGTCGCAGCCGTACTGGGCGAAGACCGCGTCGATCTTGGCGCGGTCCGTGATCTCCAGCACCGTCTTCCCGCCGCCGCGCCCGGGCCGGATGCGGTCGAAGCCGAAGCCGAAGGCCTTCTGGAACAGGCGCGGCAGCCGCTGGGCGAAGTCCGGGGAGCCGGTGATGATCCGAAGCTCCTGGTGGGTAAAGGCGTTGGCGAACAGCAGCGCGCCGTAGATCTCCGCCGCCGCGCAGCTCTGGGACGCGGCGCTCTGGCGGCACAGCTCGCTTTTCACCCGGGCGGAAAAGGACATGGAATGCGCACCCCCTGGCAGTTTGTCTTTTGCATCAGCGGGCAATGTCCCGGTGCAGCACCTCGGCCCGGCAGCCCTTGGCGGTCAGGCGGGCGGCCAGCTCCTCGGCCACGGCCACGCTGCGGTGGCGGCCTCCGGTGCAGCCCACCGCCACCGTGAGGGTGTATTTGCCCTCCTCCACATACTGGGGGATCAGGAACTCCAGCAGCCCGGTGACCCGCTCCAGAAACTCCTGGCCCGCCTCCCGGCGCAGCGCGTAGTCCCGCACCGCCTGGTCCAGGCCGGTGCCGTCCCGCAGCTCCGTCTCATAGAAGGGGTTGGGCAGGAAGCGCACGTCCAGCACCAGGTCGGACTCCATCGGGATGCCGTACTTGAAGCCGAAGGACAGCATGTGCACGGTCAGGGAGCGGTCCCCGCTGTCCTGCCCCAGCAGGCGGTAGATCTCCCGCTGGAGCTGGCCCAGGGTCCGGTTGCTGGAGTCCAGGATGTAGTCCGCGCTCTCCCGCAGCCGCCGCAGCCGCTCGCTCTCCATGCCCACCGCCGCCTCCAGGCTCCCGGCCTCGGCCTGCAGGGGATGGGGGCGGCGGGTCTCCTTGTAGCGCCGGATCAGCGTGCGCAGATCGGCCTCCACAAAGAGGATCTTGTAGGAAAGGTTCAGCTCGTTCAGCTTCCGGAGCGCGTCGAAGATCGCGTCCACGCCCCCGGCGTCCCGGATGTCCGTCACCAGCGCCACCTTCTCATAGCGCCCGCCCAGGCCCATGCAGAACTCCGCCAGCTTCGGCATCAGCGCCGCCGGCATGTTGTCCACACAGTAGTAATCCATGTCCTCCAGCACGTCCGCCGCCCGGGTCTTCCCCGCGCCGGACAGCCCGGTGATGATGAGAAACTGCATTTCGACTCACGCTCCCGCTTTGGTTCTTTTTCGGTTCTGTCGGTTCTGTTTGATCGAAGGGGATGCCTTATGGCTCCCTTCTTTAGAAGGGAGCTGTCTGCGCAGCAGACTGAGGGTTGCGTGCGACGCGGAAACGTCCCGCACAGCAGGCTTTCACGGTGTCGCGGCGGAACAATCGGCGTCCGCGTCGTGAACGACGTTGCTCCCGCAACCCCCCCTGCCCCCCCTTCTGAAGAAGGGGGGCTTCATCCCCTCACACCCCCACGATCCGCACTTCCGGTTCCAGTTCCACGCCGTATTGCTCATACACCCGCGCCCGGACCAGGTCCATCAGGGCCAGCACGTCGGCGCAGCTGGCGTTTCCGGTGTTGATGATGAAGCCCGCGTGCTTTTCGCTGACCTGGGCCCCGCCCACGGCGCAGCCTTTCAGCCCCGCCCCTTCGATCAGGGCGGCGGCGTAGCCCCGGGCCGGGCGCTTGAAGGTGCTGCCCGCCGAGGGGCGGTCCAGGGGCTGCTTGCTGCGGCGCTTTTCCGCCAGCTCCCGCATCCGGGCGGCGATGGCCTCCCCGTCGCCGGGGTGCAGCTCCAGCGCCGCGGAGAGCACCACGCTCTCCCCGTCGGAAAAGCGGCTGCGGCGGTAGGCAAAGCCCGGCTCGTCGGTCTCATGCACGGTGCCCGCCGCGTCCAGATAGCGGACGGCGCGCACCACGTCTTTCATCTCCCCGTCATAGGCCCCGGCGTTCATCACCACCGCGCCGCCCAGACTCCCGGGGATGCCGTGGGCGAACTCCAGGCCGCTCAGTGCGTGTTCCCTGGCCCGCTGGGCCAGCACGGCCAGGGGGACTCCGGCGCCGGCCTCCAGCCGGGTCCCCGTGACGCGCAGCGCGTCCAGGCCCTCTCCGATGTGGACCACCACGCCGCGCAGCCCGGCGTCCGCCACCAGCACGTTTGTGCCCTTCCCCAGCAGCAATGGCCGGACGCCGTGTGCGCGCAGCAGCCCCAGCAGGGCCAGCAGCTCCGCTTCGTCGGCGGGTTCGGCAAAGAGCTCCGCCGGGCCGCCGATGCGGAAGGAGCAGTGGGCGGCCATGGGTTCCCCCTCCAGCAGCCGCAGGCCGGGCAGGGCGCGTCTCAGTTCGTTTGCAAGCACTCGGGTCTCCATAGGCTCCTCCTCACCAGATAAAGCTGTCTTCCTCACAGTCGCCGCCGTTGTCGATGTTCTGGTCGTGGCGTTTCAGGAACTCCTGCGCCGTGTTGTGGCCCAGCTTTTTCTGGCGGTTGTTCATGGCGGCCACCTCCAGGATGATGGCCAGGTTCCGGGCCGGGGCCACCGGGATGGTCACCAGCGGCAGCTTGACCCCCAAAATCTCCGCCTCCTCGTCCTCCAGGCCGATGCGGTCGGAGTTGGACTTCTGTTCCCAGCGGACAAAGTTCACCATCAGGTCGATCCGGGCGGTGGGCAGGACGCTGCCCACGCCGTAGATCCGGCGCACGTCGATGAGGCCCAGGCCCCGCAGCTCCATCAGATAGCGGATCATCTTCGGGGCGCGGCCCTCCAGCCGGGTGCGGTTCATGCGGCGCACCTCCACCGCGTCGTCCGCCACCAGGCGGTGCCCGCGCTTGATGAGCTCCAGCGCCACCTCGCTCTTGCCGATGCCGCTCTCCCCGGTGATCAGCAGCCCCTCCCCGTGGACCTGCACCATGACGCCGTGCATGGTCTGGCGGGGGGCCAGGGCCGTGCGCAGGGTGTAGATGAGATCGCTCATCATCTCGCTGGTGTCCTCTTTCGTGTAGAGCAGGGTCACGTCATACTTCTCCGCCGCCGTTTTCAGCAGCTTGTCGGGATACATCCCGTTGCAGCAGATCAGCGCCGGGTTGCGCTTGGAGAAGAGGGTGTAGACTACCTCGGTCTGCATGACCGGGTTCAGGGCGGCCAGAAAGGCCGTCTCCGCCTTGCCCCAGAGCAGAATGCGCTCGGAGTCGAAATAGTTGTAAAAGCCCACCAGCTGTAAGCTGGGCCGGGCCACGTTGTAGCTGATGACCTTCTGCGCCTCGTAGTCCCTGGCGGGGTGGATCACCTCCAGGGCCAGCGACTCCACGACGTGCTTCAGGGGGACGGAATATTGCTGTTTCATGCTGCGCGACCTCCGTTCTGTGCGCCCTCCCGCCGGAGCGGGGAAAAAACGGCTTTCTCTGGGAAAACTTTCCCTTCCAAAGACATGATTTGATTATATCGGCTTCTGCGGGATTTCGCAACTCCCAACATCTTGTGGTTTTCACCGAAACTGCGCCACATTTTCTGGTGCCGAAAAAAATGTTCCGGAAAGTCGGAAAAAACAAAAAATTTTGCTTGCTTTTTACTTTTTCCTTTGGTATGATATATAAGCTGTTTTAACCAGCGGTATTCTTATGAAGCGAGGAGGTGCAGCAATTCATGGCAAAATGTGAATTTTGCGACAAGGGTGTGTCTTTCGGCATCCAGGTGAGCCACTCTCACAGACGGTCCAACCGCACGTGGAAGCCCAATGTGAAGCGCGTGAAGGTTATCGTTGACGGTACCCCCAAGCATGCCTACGCATGCACCCGTTGTCTGCGCAGCGGCAAGGTCACCCGCGCCGTCTGAGCCACCGACTGAAGAAAATGCTCCCGCCGGGCCTCCGGCGGGGTTTTTTCGTCGGAGCGGCGGGACCGGGGCGAAAAGCGAAAGATTTCTCTTGACTTTTCGCCCGGAATTGTTTACAATGGTCAAGCTGAAAATCAAATACGGTCTGAGAAGTCCGAACAGCTATGGAGAAGTCGCGTAGCCTGGTCGAGCGCGCACGATTGGAAATCGTGTAACGGTCAAAAGCCGTTCGAGGGTTCGAATCCCTCCTTCTCCGCCAAATGAGCACGGCAATTCTGATAGAATAGAATTGCCGTGCTTTATTATGCGGAATCCTATGCGGAAATCAATTGTTTCTTGCATTGGATTCTCGCACGCGCTATAATATAAGCAGATTAACCGGTAAGCGGGAGTGAGCGGAATGTATCGGCATATAGACGATTACCTGTCCCAATAGAAAGAGAGCAAATACCGCAAGCCGCTGGTGATCCAGGGTGCGCGGCAGGTCGGCAAGACCTATGCCATTCTGGAGTTTGGTCATAAGAACTACGACAACGTCGCATATTTCAACGTTCAGACCAGTTCCGCGCTGATGACAATGTATACCGCTCCGTCCGGCTTTTTGAAACCGGCGTACTGGATGCGGAGGAGACGGTCAAGCGGCTGAAAACAGAAGTGTTGCGGAATCAATGGGTGTTTTGCAGTGATAAAATACTGTCGTTTCTCAGCTTCGTGGAAGCTCATCCAGTTCGAAGGGATGCATGACCGTGGGACAGGACCAGTTTCAGGCTATCATGCCTTTTATTGTAGACGATCTCACCGCGCTGATCGTGCAGCGTCAGAGCATGTCCGAGGAAGAAGCCGTCATGCTGCTGTATCGTTCCACCCTGTACAGACTGTTGGAGCAGGAGGACACAAAGCTGTGGCAGTACAGCACGGAGATGCTTTATTCGCTGTTCCGGCAGGAGCAGGAGACGGGAACAATCTCATTCCCGGATGTGTGAGGATGGTGATACTCTGTGAGCAAAGAGATGTCGTTTACCGTGTTCTGCCTGGAGAATTATAAGGTACACCGTTCCCTGACTGGCAGACAGACCGCGGAACTGTTTCAGCGTTACGGCGTGTTTGACTATCTGCGGGAGTTCTACGATGTGCTCCATACGACGGGGTATCAGTATATCAATCATGATATCGACAGCTTTTTGGAAACTCGGAACGCTGTGTTCCCATGATTTCAAACGGTTCGATCATAACTCAAAACGGGGGCATTTCCGTGAAAACTGTTTCGGTACAGCTTTCGGTTCCGGAAGGCATGATGCCTTATCTGAGAAATGAAGAAAGCGACACGGCCTTTGAACGAAACGCGATGCTGTTGTTTCCGCTGATCCAGAATTGCACGATTTCACATGGAAAAGCGGCTGAAATTCTCGGCGTGCGCAAAACGGATTTGATTGAGTTCTATGCCGCAATGGGGATCCCTTATCTGAGGCAAAGCAGAGAAGAGCTCCTGGGAGACCTTGCGACGCTGAATCGGGTGATGGGTGAGAAGCAATGATCGTCATTTCAGATTCCACGCCCCTGATCACCTTGATGAAAGCCGCCAAGCTCAATATCCTGCAGGGCTTGTTTGGAGAGGTCCGGATTCCCGCAGCCGTGTTCTCTGAGCTCACGTCAAACGAATCGTTCCGTGCGGAAGCGGAGCTGATCAAGAGCA
>JAFYIF010000240.1 GCA_017538775.1 Oscillospiraceae bacterium
ATGTCGCTGAGCAGCCGGACGCGCCCCTCGGCGGAGCGCTTTTCCACGGTCAGGCGGCCCAGTTCGCTGTTGCGGTCCCGGACCGTTTGTTCCTGGACGGCCAGCGCCGCCCGCCGCTCCCGGAGCGCGGCGGACAGTTCCTCCGTCTTGCTCCCGGCGGCGGCGCAGCCTGCCTCCGCCTCCGCGTACTGGGCCGCCAGCGTGTCCCGGCGCGCCCGGGCCGCGGCCGTCTCCGCCTCCAGCGTCTCCCGGCGACTCCGCAGCTCCGCGCCCTGTTCCCGGCGGACGGACAGCTCCGTCTCGTCTTTGGTCAGCGCGTCGCCGCGCTCGCTCTCCTGAGCCAGCAGGGCGCTGAGGCGCTCCCGCTGGCTGTCGGCCTGCTGCGCGGTCTCCGCCGCCTCCCGCTCCAGCCCAGCGCGGTCCCCGGCCAGGGTCTCCAGCTCCGCGCCGATGGCCTCAATGCGCCCGCGCTGCTCCGTGGCCTGGGTCTCCAGCGTCTCCAGCCGCCGGGCCTGTTCCGCCAGCTCGTCCCGGAGCCGTTGGCCGGTCTCCCGGTCGTGGTCCAGCCCGGAGCGGAGGACGGCGGCGGTCTGCTCGGCCTCGGCGGCGGCGCGCTCGGCCTCGCTCCGGGCGCTGCGCAGCGCTTCGGCGGCCAGGTCCAGCTCCTGCATCCGCGCCGTGTCGTTCTCCGCCGCAGCGTAGATGGCCTCCAGCGCCGCCTTGGCCGCCTCCAGACTGGCCTGGGCCCCGGCGAAGTCCCTTGCCAGCTCCTCGCTCTGGGCGTGGAGCCGGTCCAGGTTCTCCATCCAGACGGAGATCTCCAGACCCCGCTGCTCGTCCCGCAGCAGGAGATAGCGCCTGGCCGTCTCTGCCTGCTGTTCCAGGGGGCCGACCTGCAGCTCCAGCTCGTCGATCTTGTCGTTGATGCGCAGCAGGTTTTCCTCCGTGCGCTCCAGCTTGCGCTCGGCCTCCTCCTTGCGCCAGCGGAAGCGGGAGATGCCCGCCGCCGCCTCAAAGATCTCCCGGCGGTCGGTGCTCTTGGCGGAGACGATCTCCGCGATGCGGCCCTGGCCGATGACGCTGTAGCCGTCCCGGCCCAGGCCCGTGTCCATCAGCAGACTCAGCACGTCCCGCAGCCGGACCGACTCCCGGTTCACATAGTATTCGCTCTCCCCCGTCCGGTAATAGCGGCGGGTGATGACCACTTCCCGGCTGTCCACAGCGAAGAGGCCCTGGGCGTTGTCCAGAATCAGACTGACCTGGGCAAAGCCCATGGGGGAGCGCTTCTCCGTGCCGCCGAAGACCACGTCCTCCATCCGCCCGCCCCGCAGGGCCCGGGAGCGCTGTTCCCCCATGACCCACAGCAGCGCGTCGGAGATGTTGCTCTTACCGCTGCCGTTGGGCCCGACGATGGCGGTGACGGGCTTGTCAAAGCGCAGGACCGTCTTGTCGGGAAAGGACTTGAAGCCCTGTAATTCCAGTGCTTTCAGATACACGTCGCTCTCTCCTGTCGCGTTTTCTCACGCGGACTATGGCTTTTGCATACGCCCAGATTATCCTGGACCCCATGCAAAAGCCTCCGCGCAGTTCCGCCGCATCTCACAGCAGCGTCTCCAGCGCGGCCCGGGCGGCCATTTGCTCGGCCTCTTTCTTCGTGCGGCCCTCCCCGGTCCCGGCGACCACGCCGCCCACGGAGACGGAGACGGTGAAGCGCTTGTCGTGGTCCGGCCCCCGCTCCCCGGTGAGGGTGTAGACGATGCCCCGCCCCGGGCTGCGCTGGACCAGCTCCTGCAGGTCCGTCTTGCTGTCCTGGGCTGTGGCCGTCCCGTCCCGGTCCAGGCGGGAGAGGATGTAGCGCTCGATCAGCGCCCGGGCCGGGGCCAGCCCGCCGTCCAGATACAGCGCGGCGATCAAAGCCTCCACGCAGTCGGCCAGGATGCTGGGGCGGCTGCGGCCCCCGGTCAGCTCCTCGCCCCGGCCCAGGCGCAGCAGCTGCCCCAGGCCCAGCTGCTCCGACACGGCCCAGAGGCTCTGTTCGCAGACCAGCTCCGCCCGGATGCGGGTCATGCGCCCCTCCGGCAGCGCCGGGGCGCTGCGGTAGAGCCGGTCGGCCACCACAAAGCCCAGGACGCTGTCCCCGACGAACTCCAGCCGCTCGTTGCTCTCCACCCGGTGCTCGTTGGCGTAGGAGGAGTGGGTCAGGGCCGTGCGCAGCAGGGACGGGTCCCGGAAGCGGTAGTTCAGGGTCTTTTGCAGGGTCTCCATGGCGCTCAGTCCAGCACCCGCCGGAGATAGTCCACCAGGTCCCCCACGGTGTGGATCTTCAGGATGTCCTCCTCGGCGATCTCGCCGATGCCGAACTCGTCCTCCACGCTGACGGCCAGCTCCACCACGTCCAGAGAGTCGGCCCCCAGCTCGCCCTGGAAGTCGGTGTTCTCGGTGATGCGCTCCGCGTCCACGCTGAACTGCTCGCTGACGATGCGCTGTACGGTTTCAAAGATGTTCATGTGCGCTCCTTCCCTTCTGCGGCCTCGTCCAGCCGCATATACGCGATGTTGGATTCGATGGCGCCGATCACGTCGGCGTTGATGTAGGCGATGGCCTGCCGGACCGCGCTGCGGATGGCCCGGGCGTCGGAACTGCCGTGGGCCTTCAGCACCGGCTTCTGGATGCCCAGGAAGGCGGTGCCGCCCACCTCTTTCACATCCAGCATCCGCTTCATGCCCCGCAGGTCCTTGTGCAGCAGCACGGCCCCCAGCTTGCTCTTGGGGCTGCCGGTGAACACGTTTTTCAGCGTGTGCATCATGAACTTCACCGTGCCCTCGATGGTCTTCAGCAGCACGTTGCCGGTGAAGCCGTCGGTCACGATCACGTCCACCAGGCCGGAGAAGATGTCCGTCCCCTCCACGTTGCCGATGAAGTGGATGCGCCCGGCCTGACCGGCCGCATGGAGCAGCGCGTAGGCGGCCTTGCACAGCTCCGTGCCCTTCGTGTCCTCGCTGCCGTTGTTCAGCAGACCCACCCGGGGGCTGGGGACCCCCAGGATGTTCTGGGCGTAGAGGCTGCCCATGTAGGCGAATTGCAGCAGGTATTCCGGCGTACACTCCACGTTGGCCCCGCAGTCGATGAGCACGGTGCCCGCGCCGCCGTTGGGCAGCACCGGGGCCATGGAGGCCCGGCGGATGCCCCGGATGCGCTTGACCACCAGGGTGGCCCCGCTGAGCAGCGCCCCGGTGTTTCCGGCGGAGATGACCGCGTCCCCCTCCCCCCGGCGCAGCAGGTCCAGGGCCACGGCCATGGAGCTGTCCTTCTTCCGCCGGACGGCAGTGCTGGGGTCGTCGTGCATGTCGATGATCTCCGTGGCGGGGACGATTTGAATCTCGGCGGACTCCTCCGCCCCGCTCTCCCGCAGACAGGCCCGGATGGCCTCCGGTCGGCCCACCAGCTCCAGCGAAACGCCGAACTCCTGCTGGGCCTGGACCGCCCCCTTGACGATCTCCGCCGGGGCGTTGTCGCCGCTCATGGCGTCAATGATGATCTTCATATGCTTCTCTCCAATCTCTCGTCTCGCCGCGCTCCGCCAGCAGCGCCGACAGGGTGTCCAGCGCCCGGCGGGAGATGGCCTCGTTTTTCTCGCGCTTGCCCCGGACCCGGCGGTCCAGGGGGGCGATCAGGCCGAAGTTGATGTTCATGGGCTGGAAGTTCCCGCCCACCGCGCCGCCGGAGACGTAGAGCCCCAGGGCGCCGATGGCCGTCTCCTGCGGGAAGTTCATGGGTTCCTGCCCCAACAGCCGCCGGGCCGTCTCGATGCCCACCAGACAGCCGCTGGCGCAGGACTCCACATACCCCTCCACTCCGGTGATCTGTCCGGCGAAGGCGATGCGCGGCGCGCTGCGCAGCCGGTAATAGCGGTCCAGCAGCGCGGGGGAATTCAGATAGGTGTTGCGGTGCATCTTCCCGTAGCGCAGATAGTCCGCGTCGCGCAGGGCCGGGATCATCGAAAAGACCCGGCGCTGCTCCGGGAAGCGCAGGTGGGTCTGGAAGCCCACCAGGTTGTAGAGCGTCCCCTCCGCGTTGTCGCGCCGCAGCTGCACCACGGCCCAGGGCTCCCGCCCGGTCCTGGGGTCCGGCAGACCCACGGGCTTCATCGGACCGAAGCGCAGGGTGTCCTCCCCACGCCGGGCCATGACCTCCACCGGCATACAGCCCTCGAACACGCCGCCGTCGTCAAAGCCGTGGACCGGGGCCTCCTCCGCCGTGCGCAGGGCCTCCCAGAAGGCCCGGTACTCCTGCTCCGTCAGCGGGCAGTTGATGTAGTCCGGCGTCCCCCGGTCGTAGCGGGAGGCAAACCAGGCTTTGTCCATGTCCACGCTCTCAAAGCTGACGATGGGCGCGGCGGCGTCGTAGAAGTGCAGACCGCTGTGGCCGCAGGTCTCCGCGATGGCGGCGCTCAGGGCCTCGGCGGTCAGGGGGCCGGTGGCCAGGACCACCTCCCCTTCCGGGATCTCCCGCACCTCGCCGGGGACCACGGTGATATTCTTTTGACTCAAAATCTCCGCCGTCACCATGGCGGAGAAGGCCGCCCGGTCCACCGCCAGGGCCCCGCCCGCCGGGACCCGGCTCTCGTCGGCGCAGCGGAGGATCAGGCTATCCAGCCGCCGCAGCTCCTCTTTCAGCAATCCCACGGCGTTGTGCAGCGGCTCGGCCCGCAGGGAGTTGGAGCAGACCAGCTCGGCAAAGCCGTCGGAGGCGTGGGCCGGGCTTTTCTTCTCCGGCTTCATCTCCCGCAGCGTCACGGGCACGCCCCGCCGGGCCAGCTGCCAGGCGCATTCACATCCGGCCAGGCCCGCGCCCACCACCGTCACATGTGCGTCCAAATCCACACCTCCCGGCTCAGGGCTCTTCCGGGGCGGCCTTGGCCGTCTTTTTGCGCCCGGCGCTCTTCTTCTTCGGCGCGGGCGCTTCCCCCTCGGGCGGCTCCGCTGCGGGCTTTTTC
>JAFYIF010000241.1 GCA_017538775.1 Oscillospiraceae bacterium
CCAGAAGCGTTGCTTCCGAAAAGCCGCCGGTTTGAATCTGTTCTGTTCTTCAGAAACGCGGGTGTTCAGCTCAGGTTGCCGTTGGCGTCGCAGCTCAGGCTCATGTGGTGGTTGGTGGTGCTCACCGTGACGCCCAGCACCCGGTAACCCACGGTGAAGTCCGCCACGGCGGAGCTGCCGCTGGGGTAGGCGTTGCCGGAGACTATGTAGTATGCGCTGTCGTAGGCATGGAAGCTCAGACTGGCCGCCGAGCAGTAGGAGCTGGAGCCGTCATAGCTGAAGGTGCCGGTCAGCGTGGCGCGCCAGACTGCGGTGCCGGTCCCGTCGTAATAGGTGTAGTACTTGTGTCCATAGATCGTATGCACTTCGCCGCGGCTGGACGTGCCGTCCACGGCGGTCTCCACCAGGATGAAACCGCCGTCTTCCAGGTCGATCCGTTGGACGCCCACCGGCTCCCCGTCGGCGAAGGCCGGGACGGACAGGCACAGCAGCAGCACCGTCAGGAGAAGGACGGACAGCAGGGTTTTATGTTTGCGCATAAGAGATCGCACTTCCTTCCTTTGTGGGCTGGGTTCCGGCATTTGCCAGGATCTCGTTCAGGTCGGGGGGCGGGGCGTCCGCGTCCAAAACGGACTGGTTTCCCTGCGGAATCGTGATCACGACATAACCTTCACTCGCGTTCTGAACGTGCCAGATCACATACCCGGCGACCAGAGCAAACAGAAGGACCAGGGCGGCTGCCGTGCTGAGCATCAGCTTCCAGGCGCGCTGACGGAAATTCAGCGCCTGCGTCAGCTCCGCTGTGCTCTGGCTGTCCACATACATGGCGGACACTTCCTGGGGCGTGCCGAATTGCTTCTCCAGGTCCGAATACTCGGCGTTGGGATGCGCGTAGAGATGTTCCTCGACGTACATCGTGAGCTGGTCCATGACATGGCGCTTATCCCGGCGCTGCATCGGCAGCAGGGTGCGCACGGCTTTTAAGTACTGCTTTGCGGGGTTATTTCCGGTCAAGCTGTTCGACCCCCATGAGCTGGAACACCCCGGCGGACATGGCGCGGTATTCCTGGACCAGCTTGTTCAGACGGTCCCTTCCCGTGTCCTCCAGGTGATAGTAGACCCGCGTCATGCGCTTGCCCACCAGTTCCCGCCGGTCGGAGATCAGGCCGGTGTCCAGCAGCTTGTAGAGAACGGGATAGAGCGAACCCTCCTGGGTCACGATGGCGCCGCCGCTCCGGCGTTCGGCCTCCTGGACCAGCTGGTAACCGTACATGTCCTCCGCGTCCAGCAGCGAGAGGATCACCAGCGGGAGGAGTCCCCGGCGAAAGTTGATTGGAAAATTGTCCTTAGCCATGCTTTTGTATCCTTTCTTTCTGTATTCTTGCACGGCGAGCGGGCAAAAAGCGCCGATCGCCATGATTGCAAGCAGCTTCAAGGGAACAAAAACCAGAGACGCGCCGCCAAGGTTTTCAGCGCGCCCGCAAGTTCGTCCGCGTTCCGGCTGTGCCCGACGGGCCTTCGGCCCCGCCCGGCAGCGGAAGCGGGATGGTCCGACACGAGATGTCGGCAAGCGCCGC
>JAFYIF010000242.1 GCA_017538775.1 Oscillospiraceae bacterium
CCGTCGTAGTCCTCCAGAAAGCTGTGCAGCACGCCGCCGCGCTTCCAGCCGGGGAAGGTGTCCAGGCTGACCCGGTGCAGGGCGTGGAAGATGCTCTTTTCCACATTGGGATTGGTATGCTTCAGCGTGCATATGAGCTGCTTGACCTCCTGCCGCTTGCTCTCCCCGATGCCGTCCCCGCTCAGGTGGCTTTGTTCGGTGAAGCGGCAGGCGCATTGCAGGAAGTCCAGGCCGCAGTGGTCCCGCCAGGCGAGGATCGCGTCCTCGTGGACGCAGTAGAGGGGGCGGATCAGCTCCATGCCGGGGAAATTGGTGGAATGGAGCTTGGGCATCATCCCCTGGAGCTGGCCGCCGTAGAGCATGGCCAGCAGGGTGGTCTCGATCACGTCGCTGAAGTGGTGCCCCAGGGCGATCTTGTTGCAGCCCAGGTCCCGGGCCTGGGCGTAGAGGTGGCCCCGCCGCATCCGGGCGCAGAGATAGCAGGGGTTTTTCACCGCCTCATTGGCCACGGCGAAGATGTCCGAGTCAAAGATGCGGATCGGGATGTCCAGCTTTTCCGCGTTGCGCAAAATCTTCTCCCGGTTGGCCGGGTTGTAACCCGGGTCCATGACCAGATACTCCGCCGTGAAGGGCACGGTGGTGAAGCGGCTGAGCAGACGCATCAGCACGGCCAGCAGCATGGAGTCCTTGCCGCCGGAGATGCAGACGGCGATGCGGTCGCCGCTTTGGATCAGCGCATAGTCCCGGATGGCCTTCATGAACGGCGTCCAGATGCGCTTGCGGTAGGTGGTCGTCAGGCTCCGCTCGGCCTGTTCGTGGAATGTCAGCTCCCGCGCCATGGGGCAGGTCCTCCTTTTTCGCGCTTCCGGCGCAGCACCGGATTCACCCGAAATGCTTCCGCACCAGTTCCTTCAGCGTCCCGGTTTTCGCGGCCTCCGCCGCGTCGGCCTCCACAAAATGGTGGTCCTCCCGTTTCAGCGCTTCGTCAAAGCCCAGAATGTAATTTGTGGCGATCAGATAGATGATCCGCGTGGGGGCCATGCCGTAGACCTGATGCCGCAGGATGTGCCGGATGCGCGCTTTGTCGTCGGGGAAGGCGGCTTTCAGCCCCGCGCTGCGGTACAGCCGCTTGACGATCTCCGTGATGTACAGGCCGGATTTCATGTAGAGGTCGGCAAAGGTCTTCCGGGGGTCGTCGAAGCAGCCGGGGTTTTCCTCCTCCAGCTTGTCCACCATCAGCTTCACGATCCGCTTCGGCGTGAAGATCTGGTTGGTCTTCTGGGGCGGGATGTAGTCGAAAATGTCCTCCGTCCTGCTCTCGTCAAAATAGTCCGCCAGCTCCGCCCGCTTGCGCAGGAACTCCCGGACGGAATCGTTGAACACGACCTCGTCGAACAGATGCCCGTCGTAGTGCTCCGGCACGCCGGTTTCCGGGTCGGGCCAGTCGCCGCCGTCGCGCAGGAAGCGGAACTGTTCCTTTGTGATGGCGCTGACGGTCTGAAACACATCGTCCTCCACATAGCTGTCGAAATTCGCCAGCGTGAGGTTTTCATCCCCATAGGCCATGAGGAAGGAGGGGATGGTCCGGGCGAAGCCGCGCAGATGGTCCCGCACGGCGTCCTCTTTTGTTTTCTTTTCGTCCTCCGCCTTTTTTGTCTCCAGCCGCTCCACCAGCTCCTGCGGCTTCTCCTGCAGGGTCTTCTGGACGGTATCGGAGATGCTGTCGGTCAGGGCTTTCATGGCCTCGTCCATCTCGGCGGCGAACGCCGTCTCTGCGGTTTGGGCCTCCCGCTCCGTCTCCGCGCTGCGCCGTTTGGCGTCCAGCTCCGCCTCCGCGATGCGCCGCCGCTGTTCAAAGTCGTCCTTCACATGGCTTATGGCGCGCTCGATCTCTCTGCCGGTCTGCTCCGCCAGGCGCTTTTGCGCCTTTTGGGTCATGCCGTAGCTGTCGGCAATGGGCGCGATGATGTCCTCCGCCACCTTGCTCTTCACGGCATCTGTGACCGCCCGGACATGCCGCGCCACATCGCCCGCCTCGCTGCTCTCGGCCACGGAGGAGACGGCGGCCTCCAGCTCCGCGGGGACGGTCTCATAGATCTTATCGCCGAACAGCTCCCGGGTCTTGCCGATGACCAGTTCCCGGTCGGGAAGGGCGCTGCCGTCTGCATCGACCCGGACGCGCTCCATCCCGTCCAGATCGCCCCTCCGGGCTCTGTTCGTTTCCTCATGGGCGAGCGGGAGCTGCTCGAGAATGCGGCGCACGATCCCGGGCGCGCCGAAGATGCCGGAGATGTTCGCAAACAGGAAGTTGGACATGAAGCCATGGCGCACCACCTCCGCGCTTTTCAGCTTGCGGGGGATGGTCAGCACCTGCGCGGCGTCCAGCTCCACCATGCGCCCTTCCTCGTCCTCGCCCAGCACCGGGAAGAAGTTCAGCAGCCGCCGGATGTTCTCCTCCCGGTCCTCCGTGGTGCCGCCCGTGGCGGTCTTGCGGATCAGGTTGTTGGCGAACTGGTCGTAGACGATCAGCGTCCGGGCCGGGTCAAAGTCGAAGAGATAGGCCCGCTCCTTGCGCCAGCTGGTCTCGGCGGCGCGGAAGCTGTGGGGGTTCTGGGCGCGGAACGCGGCCTGCATATAGCTGGACGGGCTTTTCAGGTTGCAGAGCATGAACACGCCGCTCCACTCCGGGACCGTCACGCCCACGGTGAGCTGGCCGACGGTCAGGGTGATGGTCTTCTCGTGCGCGGCGATGGCGGCCTTGACCTTGTCGTAGGATCTCCGGGTCTCCTCGTCCTCGCTCAGCTTGCCGTCCCCGGCGGCCAGCACGATCTCATATTCCGCGAACAGCGGTTTCAGCTCCGGGTCCTCCCGCATGAGCTTAAAAAGCGCCTTGGCCGAGGCCACGCGGTTCAGGTACCACATGGTGTGGGCCAGCTCCCGCCGCAGCTCCGGCGTGGAAAAGGGGTATTTCTCCCCGGTGAACAGCGTCAGCAGGAACTTTTTCACATCGTCCCGGTGCAAAAGCTTTCCGTTGTCGTCGGTCAGGAAAAACTCGTTCAGGTCAAAGGCCGGATCGACGGCCTCCTCCTCGTCCTCCAGCACGATGCCCTGCCGGAGCCGGTCGTAGACCATGGGGCCGAGCTGATAGGTGTACATCAGAAGCTGGGGGAGCGGCTCATAGGGGTTGAAGCCGTCCCCGTGCCAGCGCCGTTTGGCCTCCTGCTCGTCGGCGTAGGACCAGTTGAAGATCTGCTCGTCGGAGAACTGGTCCCCGGCCAGCTGCCGGAAGGGGGTGCCGGAGAGATACAGGGTGTGCTTCCGGCTGATGCTGCGGAAGGCCCGCTCCGTCCGCAGGGTCTCCACGCCCTCCTGACTTTCGTCCACGATGAGCAGGTCGAAGGCCAGCTCGCTGATCCAGCGGACGCGGGGGCTGCGGGACTGGCCGCCGAACCAGACGGAGTCCTTCAGCCCCTGGAGGCTCTCAAAGGCGATCATGCCCCGGCGCTGCTCCGGGGCGTCCTGTTCCAGGAAGGAGAGGTACTCCGCCCGGCTCATGACGGCGGGGTGGCCGCGCATGACCTCGCTGTCGCTGACGAAATAGAGCTCGTCGCGCCAGGCGATGAATTTCAGAAAATCCTCCGCCCAGGCGTTGGCGATGCTGGGCCGGTTGGTGACGATCAGCACCTTCCGGAAGCCCATGCGCCGGACAAGATCATAGGCGCTCAGGGTCTTGCCGAAGCGGGGCTTGGCGTTCCAGAGAAACTCCTCCCCGCCTTTTCGGAAATAGTCCGCCGTCATCTTGACGGCGCGGGCCTGCTCGGCCCGGAGCGTATAGTCCTCGTCCACCCCGGATCCCAGCATCTGACGCTGGGCGAACTGCTCGAACAGCTCCCGGGAGCGCGGCCCGTCCACGCGGAACCACTCGGTGTCCGGCTTTTGCTCCACCCCCTTGCACCGCGTCAGCCAGCGGTGGAAGGCGCGGTCCGTGAAGGCCTTGCCGCTGCCGTCCTTGAAAATGGCGTTGTCCCGCCAGAGGATCTTGTAGGCGATGTCGGAGGTGCGGTGCTGCTGCCGGACGCGCTCCTCCACGCGCTGCTTTTCCGTATAGCCGATCTTCGTCCAGCCGTCGTGGGGGAAATAGTCGGGATGGGAGTAGGCGTAGATCATCGGGACGATGGGTTCATAGGAGCGGATGTTGGGGGTCATGGAGACACCGCCTTTCGTTGAGGTCAGAAAAAAGAAAGAATAATGTCTTGCAAATCACAATACAATGTAGTACAATCCGGACAGGAGGCGATCATCTATGAAAGATACGACTGTCAGCGCGCGGGTGGAGTCCAGCGTCAAGAACGAGGCGGAGGAGATTCTGCAGCGGCTTGGTGTTCCCGTTTCCGTGGTCATCAACTCGCTGTATCGGCAGATCATCTATCGCCGCGGAGTCCCGTTTCCGCTGACGATCCCCGCGGAACCCAAAACGATGGACACGCTGACGGACGCGGAGCTGAACGCGAAGCTGGAGCACAGCTATCAGCAGTTCCTCAGCGGTCAGGGCCGCCCGTATCAGGAGGTATTTGACGAGCTGGAAAGGGGTCTTGCCTGATGGACTCCTATGAGATCGTCATGACCCCCGACGCAATCGACGACCTGACAGAGCTGAGAAACTATATCGCGGATGTCCTGCTCGCGCCGACGGCGGCGCTCAACACGGTCCGCGCCATCCGAAAAGAGATCGCGGACCTGTCCGTATTTCCCGCGGCCAACAGGACGATGGACGAGGAACCCTGGCACTCCCGCGGGCTTCGGAGGGTGCAGGCCAAAAACTTTTTCATTTATTATCGAATTGACGAGGCGGGCAAAAGAGTCTATATCCTCAACATCATTTACGCCAGACGGGACCAACTGAACGCGCTTTCAGAGAACTCGAAGGAATGAACCGACACTCCCTGCCTTTTAAGCAGGGAGCCTTTTTACGCCATTTCCTTCACGTGCGTCTCGATGAACGCGATCTCGGCCTCGTCCAGGCCGTATTTGGCGTAGAGCTGCCGGTCGATTTCGGGGATGGAGCGGGACCAGTCGATGTCGGAGGCGGGGGTGAAGTCTTGGAGGGGGACGTAGGCAAATTTTTCAGGTGTAATATGTTGTGTGACTTTAAGAACGCTAAGTAAAGCCCGTGCAAATTTGCTCTTAATATACTTTAGTGCGTTCTGCGCTTCTGTTTCAGTTGCAAAACAGCCAATACTACAAAATGTTTCGGTTGAACCTATACCTGGTTCCATTACAAGCGGAGAAGCAAGTTCTTCTCCCAGACCGCCGTTTCCGCTTGCTGCGGGCAAAAACACCTTATAAAAATTTAGATTAACAACATTGTTAATATATTTCGCTCTGATAAACCTAAAGGCACGCTCATTGCTTATTCGTCCCAAAATTC
>JAFYIF010000243.1 GCA_017538775.1 Oscillospiraceae bacterium
CCCACTCCGTGCTGGAGAGCATCACCCTGGACAAGTACGCCCTGCACGAGAAGCAGAAGCTGGCGATCACCTTCGGCGAGCTGGTCTACAACGGCCAGTGGTTCACCCCCCTGCGGGAGGCCCTCAGCGCCTTCACCGACAAGCTCCAGGAGCATGTCACCGGAAAGGTGCGCCTCAAGCTCTACAAGGGCAACATGATCAACGCCGGGGTCTGGAGCCCCTGGTCCCTCTACTCCGAGGAGATCGCCACCTTCGGGGAGAGCGACTATGACCAGAAGGACTCCCAGGGCTTCATCAACCTCTTCGGTCTGCCCATCAAGGTGCAGGCCATGGTGGAGAAAAAGAATGGCAATTAAGGTCTTCATCGACGGCAGCGCCGGGACCACCGGCCTGCGCATCCGGGAGCGGCTGGCCCTCCGGCGGGACGTGGAGCTGCTCACCCTGCCCGAGGCCATCCGCAAGCACCCCGCCGCCCGGCGGGACGCCATGGCCGCCGCCGACGCCGCCTTCCTCTGTCTGCCCGATGCCGCGGCCATCGAGTCGGCCAATCTGGCCGCCCCGGACACGGCCCTGATCGACACCTCCACGGCCCACCGGGTCTCCGAGGGCTGGGACTACGGCTTCCCGGAGCTGGGGGACCGGCGGGCGCGCATCCGCGTCTCGAAGCGGGTGGCGAACCCCGGCTGTCACGCCAGCGGCTTTCTGGCTCTGGCCGAGCCGCTGGTCCGGGCCGGGGCGCTGGACGCAGGCGCGCAGCTCTCCGTCTTCTCCCTCACCGGCTACACCGGCGGGGGCAAGGCCATGATCGCCGACTATGAAGCCGAGGGGCGGGACCCCGCCCTGGACGCGCCGAAGCCCTACGCCCTGGGGCAGAGCCACAAGCATCTGCCGGAGATGACGAAGATCGCCGGGCTGGAGACGGCCCCGGTCTTCGTGCCGGTGGTGGCGGACTTCCCCTGCGGGATGCTGGTGACCGTGCCGCTGCACCGGAGCCAGCTGCAGGTCCCGCCGGAGGAGCTGGGGGACATCTACCGGGACTGCTATCGGACCGGCGCGGTGCGCTATGTGGAGGCCGCCGCCTTCCCCGCCGCCGCCAACGCCCTGGCCGGACGGGACGACATGCTGGTGAGCGTCCAGGGCAACGGGGAACGCATTGTGCTGATGAGCGTCTTCGACAACCTGGGCAAGGGCGCTTCCGGCGCGGCGATCCAGAACATGAACCTGATGACCGGCGCGGACGAATTACTCGGTCTCGTGCTTTGACAGGAGGAACGAAATGATCCAAGCGATCGAGGGGGGCGTCTGCGCCCCCAAAGGATTTCTGGCCGCGGGCATTCACTGCGGCATTCGCAAGTACAAAACGAAAAAGGACCTCTCCCTGATCGTCAGCCAGGCCCCGGCCACGGCTGCGGCGGTCTACACCCGGAATCTGGTGCAGGGCGCGCCCATCGCGGTGACGAAGGACCATCTGGCGGACGGGCTGGCCCGGGCGGTGATCGTCAACAGCGGCATCGCCAACACCTGCATCGCCGGGGGCGAGGCGGCGGCGGAGGAGATGTGCGCCCTGGCGGCGGAGTCCCTGGGCCTGGGGGCCGAGGAACTGATCGTGGCCTCCACCGGCGTCATCGGCCAGCCCCTGGACCTGGAACCCATCCGGGCCCACATGGACGAGCTGGTGGCCGCCCTGTCCCCGGACGGGAGCCTCTCCGCCTGCGAGGGCATCATGACCACGGACACCCGGCCCAAGCAGGTGGCGGTGGAATTTGAGCTGGGCGGGAAGCGCTGCCGCATCGGCGGCATCGCCAAGGGCAGCGGCATGATCCACCCGGACATGGCCACGATGCTGGTCTTCCTCAGCACGGACGCGGCCATCTCCGCGCCCATGCTGCAAAAGGCCCTCAGCGGCGACATCCGCAGCAGCTTCAACATGCTCAGCGTGGACGGGGACACCTCCACCAACGACATGGTCAGCATCCTGGCCAACGGCCTGGCGGGCAACCCCGTCATCGAGGCCGAGGGGCCGGACTTCGAGACCTTCATGGCGGCGCTGAACAGCGTCACCGTCTGCCTCTGCCGCCTGATCGCCGGGGACGGCGAGGGGGCCACGAAGCTGCTGGAGTGCCATGTCACCGGGGCGAAGGACCTTCCCAACGCCCGGCTGGCGGCCCGGAGCGTCATCTCCTCCAGTCTGGTGAAGGCCGCCATGTTCGGGGCCGACGCCAACTGGGGCCGGGTCCTCTGCGCCCTGGGCTACGCCGGGGCGGAGCTGGACGTGAAGCAAGTGGGCGTGCGCTTCGCCTCCAAAGCCGGGGAGATTGCCGTCTGCGAAAACGGGGCGGAGCTGGACTTCTCCGAGGAGGAGGCCAAGCGCATCCTCTCCGAAGACGAGATCGACATCCTGGTGAGCCTGGGCGACGGGGACGCCGCCGCCACGGCCTGGGGCTGCGACCTCACCTATGACTATGTGAAGATCAACGGGGAGTACCGAAGCTGATGGAGACCATGACGAATCTGGAGCGGGCCCGGGTGCTGACCGAGGCCCTGCCCTACATCCAGCGCTACAACGGCAAGATCGTCGTCATCAAATACGGCGGCAACGCCATGATCTCCGAGGAGCTGCGCCAGCAGGTGGCCGATGACATCGTGCTGCTGAACGCCGTGGGCGTGAAGGTGGTGCTGGTCCACGGCGGCGGGCCGGAGATCAACGAGCTGCTGCGCCGCCTGGGCAAGAAAAGCGAGTTCGTCAACGGCCTGCGGGTCACCGACGCGGAGACCATGGAGGCCGTGGAGATGACCCTGGCCGGGAAGGTGAACAAAAATCTGGTGACCCTGCTGAACGTCCGGGGCGGGCGGGCCGTGGGCCTGTCCGGCATGGACGGCGGCCTGATCCGGGCCCGGCAGAAGAGCCCGATTCTGGGCTATGTGGGCAGCGTGGAGCGCGTGGACGCCCGGCCCGTCACCGACCTGCTGGCCCTGGGCTACATCCCGGTGATCTCCACCATCGGCTGCGGCCCAGACGGGCAGCTTTACAACATCAACGGCGACACGGCGGCGGCCCACATCGCCGGGGCGCTGGGGGCCGAGCGGCTTTTCATGATGACCGACGTGCCCGGCGTCATGCGCGACCGCGACGACCCCGCCACCCTGATCCGGCACCTGACGGTGTCCGAGGCGGTGGAGCTTTTTGAGCAGAACATCATCGCCGGGGGCATGATCCCCAAGGTGGAGTGCTGCATCGAGGCGATCCAGTACGGCGTGAAGCGCGTGGTCATTCTGGACGGACGGGTGCCACACTCCATCCTGGCCGAGATGCTGACGGACCAGGGCGCGGGCACCATGGTGGAAGGAGACGAGAACGATGAGTAAACTGCGGGAACTGGACGAGCAGTATGTGGCCGGGACCTACGGGCGCTTCCCCGTGGAGCTGGCCGCCGGACGGGGCAGCCTGGTCCGGGACTTCGACGGAAACGAATACATCGACATGGGCAGCGGCATCGCCGTCACCAGCTTCGGCGTGGCGGACGAGCTTTGGGTCGCCGCCGTGACGGAGCAGCTGGGGCGCATCCAGCACAGCTCCAACCTCTACTATACCGAGCCCTGCGCCCGGCTGGCCGAGCAGCTCTGTCTGCGGACCGGGATGAACAAGGTCTTCTTCTCCAACTCCGGAGCGGAGGCCAACGAGTGTGCCATCAAAGTGGCACGGAAATACGCGGCGGAGCACAGGGGGCCGGAACATTACCACATCATCACCCTGCGCAACAGCTTCCACGGGCGGACCCTCACCACCCTGGCCGCCACCGGGCAGGACACCTTTCACCGGCTGTTCCAGCCCCTGACCCCGGGCTTCCTCCACGCCGAGGCCGGGGACCTGGACGGCCTGCGGGCGCTGAGCGAGCAGTATCCCTGCGCCGCCGTGATGGTGGAGCCGGTGCAGGGCGAGGGCGGCGTGCTGCCCCTGTCCCAGGAATTCTTCCGGGGCGCGGAGGCCCTCTGCCGGGAGAAGGACCTGCTGCTGATCGTGGACGAGGTCCAGACCGGCAACGGGCGGAGCGGCCAGCTCTACGCCTTCCAGCACTACGGCGTCACGCCGGACATCGTCACCACGGCCAAGGGGCTGGGCGGCGGTCTGCCCATCGGGGCCACGCTGCTGGGCGAGAAGGTCCAGAACGTGCTGGGCCGGGGCGACCACGGCTCCACCTTCGGCGGCAACCCGGCGGCCTGCGCCGGGGCCCTGAACATCCTCTCCCGCATCGACGAAGCGCTGCTGGCCGAAGTGCGGGAAAAGAGCGCCTACATCTTCTCTCAGCTGGAGGGCGCGCCCGGCGTGCTGGGCGTCAGCGGCCTGGGCCTGATGATCGGCATCCAGACCGAAAAGCCCGCCGGGGAGGTGCTGTTGGCCTGCCGGGAGGCGGGGGTGCTTTGCCTGACCGCGAAGGACCGGCTGCGGCTGCTGCCGGCGCTGAACATTCCCTTCCCGCTGCTGAACCGGGCGGTGGAAGTCATCCGGGCGGCCTGCGCCGGGTGAAAATACGATTTTTTACTGAAG
>JAFYIF010000244.1 GCA_017538775.1 Oscillospiraceae bacterium
ATGGCTTTGCCTCAGCACGCTGTACGCGGATTGCGTCGGCAAAAGCGCTGTATCAAAGACGCAAAAATTGTGCATCGTGCTGTGAGCAGGTAGATAGCTTTTCAGACTGAAGCTGCGCTGACTATGTTCCCTTGCTCTTCTGCTGTCAAGGCACCCTATGGTGCCATACACGACAGCCCCGGACGGGCAATCGACCGGACAACGGAGTGCGAACACTCTGAACTGTTCCTGTTAACTTGCGGTTCGCATCATTCCCATGCTGGAAATGGTTTTGGGTTCAACTTGAAGCTTTTTTACGATTGCATCGTGGGCTCGAACAAAACTCTCATAATCACGGTTCAACGCAGCGACATCAAAGCCTTTTCGAGTCCCGTTGATATGTTGAAGCAAAAATGCGGAGTACAGATCGCGCTGGATCCGTCTGCCATCGGGCATCGTATTCCATCGCTGGCTGAGAGACTTTTTCTGATAGTCACCAGAAATGTGGTTAAACTGGCTTGCTCGCACGGAGGTCGGCACCTTGATATCACCGCTCAAACCTCTGGAAATCAGCTTCTGTTTCAAGATCGAGATCAGCATGGCCGGAGCTTTGTTTCCAATGGATTTGCCGAATCGCTTTTTTCGTTTTATTCTTCCGGTTTTTTCGCTGACCTCTGTTTTTTTCGCCCGATGCGCAAGCGAAGCCCAAGCCATGTCCTCCACATAGAACCGATCTCCCAGGGAAAGCAGGTGATTTGCCAGTTCTGTATGCTGTCTCTTTCTGATCTCCGCCTGCTGCCGCTGCAACAGCGACAGGCGACTTTGCAGCCTCAGATATCGTTTTGATTTTGTCCAATGAAGCCGGACGCCTGCCTTGATGGTTCCATCTTCCGCATAGTTTTCCGGATTTGTCGCCCGCCTGCTTCGATCCATTTTTCTTTGAATCAATCGCTTTTCGTGCTCGATGTTCTTCACGCCCGCGGCAAGCTCCATCAGCTCCGACTCCTTATCCGATACATACGCAATGGTCTGTGGGCCGATGTCGATTCCCACCGCGCCCTTGCCCACCGGATGCTTTGGTTGACCCGTAAGGTTGTTCTGTTTGACGGCGGGTTTTCCTTCCAGTATCAATTGAAGATACCAGTGTGGTTTATTTTTCCCGGCTTTTTTGATGATACGGCAGAATTTTACTCGCTTTTGCAGCATCTCCGTCTCATACGCATTGTTCGCATCCAACTTTACCGGCAGTTTCAATCCCTTCCACTCCACATATGAGCCCCGGAACATGATTTCAGTACCGCCACTTTTCCCCGCCGCAGAATAACCCTGCAACGATCGGATGTCTCCGCGCCTTTTGAAATGAACGGCTTTCCCATTTCCATAAAAAAGCTTCGAAAACGCCGTCCAGACCTGCGACGCAATCCCATGTACGGCAACTTTTGAGCCGATATTATCTTTGAAGTGCTTGTAAAAGGCTTTATGTCCTTCTTAAAAGTGAACTCCTGAAATCCTGCTTCTTTGCGAAGCTTCTTCCTCTTTTGATATAGCTTCTTCAATGCGTTCTTATTCTGGTTTTCTTCGGAATACAAACTATGAATCTCTCTTTGAAGCGCGGAGTATTCTTCGCTCTGCTCCAGACAACGGAGTTTGTTCAACTCAAACCTCAGTAAGGTATTGTAAATCTGACGCGCAATTTCAAACCGCTTTTCCAGTCGATCACTCTGCCATTTCTCCAAAACGAGGGGCAGGATCAGGCAGCAGGTTTCCGTTGTCGCTCTAGCCATACATACCCCTCCTTAAATAAATTAAAAACATTATATCATTCCGTGGCAGAAAATGGAAGAGAGAAATCCATCTTTTCATGGATTTCTGTGTGTAAAGCGGTTCCCTCCTCCGCTGTGTGCAGGAGAAAAGAGCCGCCTTCCTTATCTCTGTTCTTTCCCGCTCCGCTCCGGGGCCTTTCCGCAGCCGGGGCAGGCGCCGCCGGTGCAGCCGCAGCAGCCGCCCTGTTTTTTTGCGCGGCGGGTGCGGCGGATCGCAAAGACCAGCAGGGCCAGCAGGGCCACGATGAGCAGGATGTCCAACAGGTTCATATTCCATGCCTCCTTCTCAGGTTGCACCCAGTGCCATGCCGATGAGATGTACCAGATACGCCAGGACCCAGGCGATGCCGCACTGCCAGAGGACCACGCCCAGGGCCCAGCCCCGGCCCAGCTCCCGCCGGATGGCCGCCACCGCCGCCACGCAGGGGGTATAGAGCAGGGAGAAGACCAGCATCGTGGCCGCGCCCAGGGCGCTGAGGGCGGCGGTGACGCCCTGGCCGGCGAAGAGGACCTCCATGGCGGAGACCACGCTCTCCTTGGCGATGAAGCCGCTGATCAGGGAAGTGCAGATGCGCCAGTCCCCCAGCCCCAGGGGGCGGAAGAGGGGCACCAGCAGCCCAGCCAGGCTGGCCAGGATGCTGGACTGGGAGTCCGTGACGAAGCGGAGGTGCAGGTCGAAGCTCTTGAGGAACCAGACCGCCACGGTGGCGATCAGGATGACGGAGAAGGCCTTTTGCAGAAAGTCCTTGCTCTTCTCCCAGAGCAGCTGCAGCACGCTCCGGGGGCTGGGCAGGCGGTAGTTGGGCAGCTCCATGACGAAGGGCACGGCCTCGCCCTTGAACAGGGTCTTTTTGCTGAGCAGCGCCGCCAGGATGCCCACCAGGATGCCCAGCAGATAGAGTCCGGTCATCACCAGACCGCCCTGTTCGGGGAAGAAGGCCCCGACGAAAAAGGTATAGATGGGCAGCTTGGCCGTGCAGCTCATGAAGGGGGTCAGCAGGATGGTCAGCTTCCGGTCCCGGTCGCTGGGCAGGGTGCGGGTGCTCATCACCGCCGGGACCGTGCAGCCGAAGCCGATCAGCATCGGGACGATGCTGCGCCCGGACAGGCCCAGACGGCGCAGCAGTTTGTCCATCACGAAGGCCACCCGGGCCAGATAGCCGCTGTCCTCCATCATGGACAGGAAGAAGAACAGGGTCACGATGATGGGCAGGAAGCTCAGGACGCTGCCCACGCCCTCGAAGATGCCGTCCACGATCAGGCCGTGGAGCACCTCGTTGACGCCGCCGGCGCTCAGCGCCCGGTCCACCAACTCGGTGAGCGCGCCGATGCCCTGTTCCAGCAGCTGCTGGAGCCAGAGGCCGATGACGTTGAAGGTCAGATAGAACACCAGGGCCATGCAGCCCACAAACACCGGAATGGCGGTATAGCGCCCGGTGAGGACCCGGTCGATGGCGCGGCTGCGCAGATGCTCTCGGCTCTCCCGGGGATGGCTGACGCAGCGGGCGCAGACCTTTTCGATGAAGGCAAAGCGCATGTCCGCCATGGCCGCGCTGCGGTCCAGGCCCCGCTCCCGCTCCAGCTGGAGGATGATGTGTTCCAGGGTCTCCTGCTCGTTCCGGTCCAGGTCCAGCTGTTCCAGCACCCGGGCGTCCCCCTCCACCACCTTGCTGGCGGCGAAGCGGATGGGCAGCCCGGCCCGGAGGGCGTGGTCCTCGATCAGGTGCATCACCGCGTGGAGGCACTGGTGCACCGCGCCGCCGTGGTCGGAGCGGGAACAGAAGTCCTGGCGCAGGGGGCGCTCCTGATAGCGGGCGACGTGGACGGCGTGGCGGGCCAGTTCCTCCACGCCCTGATTTTTCGCCGCCGCGATGGGCACCACCGGCACCCCCAGCAGCTTCTCCATGGCGTTCACGTCCACGCTGCCGCCGTTGCCGGTCAGTTCGTCCATCATGTTCAGGGCCACCACCATCGGGGTGTCCATCTCCAGCAGCTGCATGGTCAGGTAGAGGTTGCGCTCGATGTTGGTCACGTCCACGATGTTGATGATGGCCTGGGGCTTTTCCCGCAGCACGAAGTCCCGGCTCACCAGTTCCTCGCTGGAATAGGGGCTCATGGAGTAGATGCCCGGCAGATCCGTCACCACGGTGTCCGGGCAGCCCCGGATGGTCCCGTCCTTCCGGTCCACCGTCACGCCGGGGAAGTTGCCCACATGCTGTCTGGCTCCGGTGAGCTGGTTGAACAGGGTGGTCTTGCCGCAGTTCTGGTTGCCCACCAGGGCGAAGCGCAGCAGCGTCCCCTCCGGCAGGGGGTCGCCGGTGCCTTTCGGGTGGAATTTGCCCGTCTCCCCCAGGCCCGGGTGCCAGGGCTCCCGCAGCGGGCGGGGCGGCGGGGCCTCCCGCTCCTGCGGCGGCAGGGGCTCTACGTCGATGTTCGCCGCCTCCGCCAGACGCAGGGTCAGCTCATAGCCGTGGATGCGCACTTCCATCGGGTCCCCCATCGGGGCCAGCTGGATCACCTCCAGCGCCGCCCCGGGAATCACGCCCATGTCCAGAAAATGCTGGCGCAGCGCGCCCTCCCCGCCCACGCGGAGGATCTTGGCCCGCTGCCCCGCTTTCAAGTCCTTGCCCGTCATGCCCTTGCCTCCCTGTGACGCTTCGCGCAGCATCATGCTTTGCACCAGGTTAGTATAATTTAATCATGCGGCCCTGTCAAGCTGGGCGGGATGGGCGAAATCACGCTTCTCTGGGCCAGCGCAGGCCCCGGGGCAAGCCCAGCACATAGTCGGCTGACACATGGTAATAGAGGCATAGCGCCTGGATCTGCTTGATCTGAAAGGGCTTTTTGCCGCGCTCCTGGGCGCTGTAGTAGCTCTGCCGGATGCCCAGAAAGTTTGCGATCTCCTGCTGCGTTTTGTCCGCATCCTCCCGCAGGGCACGCAGCCGTTCATAGTGTTCCATGTCATCATCTCCCCCGTCACCATAGCATACGAATGGAAGATGCGATTGACTTTACTATCTATAGGTGATTTTCCAATGGAATAAAAAATATGTTCGCGCCCGCGGTGTACGCCGCCCTTGAATCCTTCAATGGCTTGAACAACAGCCTGAAACAATTGAAAGAAGAAGCGCTGGCTCCGGGGTCGGAACAGAAGGGAGCGGAGGAAGCGCCTGTCCAGCCACGCGAACCGTGACCGGATGCGCTGTCCGGGAAAAGAAAAGCGCCGCTCGTCCATTTTTTACAAAACTGGACGTTGATTTTCCCGCGCATTTGTCATATTATGTTAGTTGCAACCAAGACAGAGACACACCGTTCCGAATACGCAAAAGGAGAGCGACGCAATGAAGAAACAATGTATCGCCATGCTCCTGGCCGGTGGGCAGGGTTCGCGGCTCTACGCGCTGACCAGGGACATGGCAAAGCCCGGCATCCCCTTCGGCGGGAAGTACCGCATCATCGACTTCCCGCTCAGCAACTGTGCCAACTCCGGCATCGACGTGGTGGGCGTGCTGACCCAGTACCGGCCCCAGCAGCTCAACAGCTACATCGGTTCCGGCTCCGCCTGGGACCTGGACGGCGGCGACGGCGGGGCTTTCATCCTGCCCCCCTATCAGTCCGGCGGCGGGGAGAGCGGCTGGTTCAAGGGCACGGCGGACGCCATTTACCAGAACATCGGCTTCGTGGACCTCTATGACCCGGAGTATGTGCTGATCCTGTCCGGGGACCACATCTACAAGATGGACTACTCCGACATGCTGGCCGTCCACAAGCGCAACCAGGCCGACTGCACCATCGCCGTGATCCGGGTGCCCATGGAGGAGGCCAGCCGCTTCGGCATCATGACCGTGGACGAGCAGTCCGGGGCCATCTGCAAGTTCACCGAGAAGCCCAAGGAGCCGGACAGCGACCTGGCGAGCATGGGCATCTATATCTTCTCCTGGAAGAAGCTGCGCAGCTACCTTGTGGCCGACGCCGCCGACCCGGCCAGCGAGAACGACTTCGGCAAGAACATCATCCCCCGGATGCTGGGCGCCGGGGAGCGCCTGATCCCCTATTACTTCGAGGGCTACTGGCGCGACGTGGGCACCATCGGCAGCTTCTGGGACGCCAACATGGACATCCTGTCCTCCCAGATCAACCTCTACGACTCCAACTGGCCCATCCTGGCCAACTCCCCCCGGCGCTTCCCCCAGTATGTGGGGCCCAACGCGATGATCGACCACTCCATCGTCACCGAGGGCAGCGAAGTCTATGGCCGGGTGCAGAACAGCGTCCTCAGCGTCTCCGTCATCGTGGAGGAGGGGGCCACCGTGCGCTACTCCACGCTGATGCCCGGGGCGCGCATCTGCGCCGGGGCGGTGGTGGAGTACGCCATCATCGGGGAGAACACCGTGGTGGAACAGGGCGCCCACGTGGGCGCGCAGCCCGACGGCAGCCCCGGCTGGGCCGTGGCCACCTGCGGACCCAACATCAGCGTCCGGGCCGGGAGCGTCGTGCCCCCCGGCGCGATGATCTATGCCAGTGAGGAGGTGCCGCAATGATCAACGTACACGGCATCGTATACGCCTATCACGACCATCCCGACCTGGGCGAGCTGTGCAAGGAGCGCACCGCCGCCGCCCTGCCCTTCTGCGGGCGCTTCCGGCTGGTGGACTTCGCCCTCAGCAACATGATGAACGCCGGCATCTTCGACGTGGGCGTGGTCATGCAGTACGGCTTCCAGAGTCTGATGGAGCACCTGAACAGTGGCCGCCCCTGGAACATGGTCCGGCACAGCGGCGGGATGCACCTGCTGCTGGCCCCGGTGAACCGGGCGGGCTATGACGGGGACATGCAGGCCCTGGAGGGCATCTTCAACCACCTGAGCCGGGACGTGAAGCAGGACTACATCCTGCTGACCCGGGGCGACCTCTGCGCCAACATCGACTTTTCCGCCCTGATCGAGCAGCACATGCGCTCCGGCGCGGACGTGACCGCCGTCTGCACCACCGAAGACCTGCCCTGCGAACACCACCGCTTCCTGCCCGACGAGAGCGGCGCTTTCGCCGCGGAGATGCTCTCCCGCCAGCGGGGCGCGGGCCGGGGCCTGGCCAGCCTGGAGACCTACATCATGCGGCGGGGGCTGCTGCTGGAGATGATGCGCTGGAGCCGGGAGAGCGACCGGCTGCACTTCCACTCCGACGGATTGCAGCACGTCCTCCACGCGGGCTGGCGCATCGGCCTGTACCGCCACACCGGCTACGCCCGGATCATCACCAGCGTGGCGGAGTACTATGAGGCCAACATGGACATGCTGGACCGGGACAAGCGCACCAGCCTCTTCCCGCCCGACGTGCGCTATGTGGCCACCCGCGCCCGCAGCGATGTCAGCACCTATTACGGCGAGACCGCCCGGGTGACCGACTCCCTGATCGCCGACGGCTGCCGCATCGAGGGCCGGCTGGACCGCTGCATCCTCTCCAGCGGCGTCCGCGTGGCCGACGGCGCGAATCTGCGCGGCTGCATCATCCTGAACGACGCCTTCATCGGCCCGGGCACGGATCTCAGATGCGTCATCGCGGACAAGAACGTGAACGCCTCCCCCCACATCGACCTGGCGGGCAACGCAAAGCTGCCCATTGTCATCCCGAAGGGGACGGTTCTTTGAGTCCGTTCCCCCACTTCTGAAAACAGAGCGCCCGCCGTGTTCGGCGGGCGCTGATTTCTTGTTTGGCTTGCTCTTCAGCTCTTCTTGACGTAGCGCAGACCGGAGCCGGTGCTGAGGGTGTAGCCGGAGATCAGGTCCTCCAGCCAGGCCTGCTGCTCGGAATCGTGCAGCGGGGTCTCGGCCAGGGCCAGGCGAGCGTTCCGGCCCTCGCCCACATAGTAGACCAGGTGCCAGCCGCGATAGCTGCCGTTGCTGCCTTCCACCACCGTGGTGTCACCCACGGCCCGGCCCTCGGCAAAGAGGAAGCTGTCGATGCTGTCCACCATGCTGCCCTTCTGGATGTCCTCATACAGGCCGCCGTTGGTGTTGGAACCGGCGTCCTCGCTGTACTCCTCGGCCAGCTGGGCGAAGTGTTCCTCGGTGGGGTCCGCGTTCCAGAGGTCCTGGATATCGCGGATCTTCTCCATGGACAAAGCCACGGCCTCGTCGGTGTAGTCGCCGTTCTCGTCGGCCTCAGTCTTCACCAGGATGTGGCGCATGCTGCGCAGGAGATAGTCGTTGTTGTCGCGGCCCATGTAGCAGACGGCGTAGGCGCCGCTGTCGGTCTCGATGCTGGTCATCTCCCCGCTCCAACGCTCCGGGCTCACCAGCCACTCCCGCAGAGCGGAGGGCAGGTTCTCCCCCGCCGTGGTCTGGAGGCTGGGGGTCGTGCCGTATTCGGCGCAGGCGGCCACAAAGCTCTCCGGGTCGGCGGACCAGGACAGCCGCTCCGCCGCGGCGCGGGCGGCGGCCAGTCTGGCAGCCTGTTCCTCTTCGGACAGCTCCGTGCCCGTGGCCACCACGACGCCGTCCTCGCTCAGGTTGGAGCTGCTGGCCGGGGCCTCATACACGGCTGCCTCCGCCACTTCTTCCCCGGCGGTCTCTTCCGCAGGGGCGGCTTCCGCTTCGGCGGACTCCTCCACAGGGGCGGCCTCCGCTTCGGCGGACTCGGCGGCCTCCGCTTCGCCGGTCTCCTCCGTGGCTTCGGCGGCGGGCTCCTCCGGCTCGGGATCAAAGGCGCTGTTGGAGGAGCTGATCAGGCAGGAATAATAGGAGATGAGGTCCAGCTCGTCGGCGTGGGCGGCGTAGTATGCCTCCTTCTGCTCGTCGGTGTAGCTGCGGGCGGCGTCCACCTGGGCGGCGTAGCCGCTGGCGGTCTCCATCTTCTGCATGACGGAGCGCATCACGTCCGCGGTGACGCCCTTGCCGTAGTTCATGGTCAGGAACTGGTCCAGACTGCTGTAGCCGTACTGCTTCGCGGAGGCTTCCAGCTCGCTCAGCTCGGTCTCGATGCTGTCCAGGGTCTCCTGGGGCAGAGTGTAGCCGTTGCGGCTGGCGTCCTCACACAAAGCGGTGACCTGCTGCATGTTCTCCTGGGTCAGCTCCATCATATAGTCAGCCCAGGTCTGGTCCTCGCTGTACATCTGCTGGTCCAGGGCCACGCTGCGGTCCAGGCCGGTGAACATCTGCACATAGCTGTCCACATCCGTGTCCGAACCGAAGAGGCTCTGGATGTAGGAGCTGTAGCTGCTGTAATAGCTGTTGTATGTGCTGCGGTAGAACACGTCCGTCTCCGCAGCGCTGTAGCTGGTGCTGCCGACCTTGACGGCGGGCAGGGTCCGCTGGAGCAGGTTGGAGTTGATGACCAGAGAGGCGGCCAGCAGCACGGCCACCACCGCGACGACGATGATCGCCTTGCGCTTGAAGCTCCGGCTGGAGCGCTCCTGCTCGTCCATCTGCTGCTGCCGCCGGGCCTGTTTCGCGGCGCGGGCGTTCTTTTCGTTGGCTGAACTCATGTTGTCCTCTTCCTTTTTCTCAGTGTTGTGGTCGCGGGGACCGGAGATTTGCGTTGCAGAATATTTTAGCAAGTATTTCAAAAAATTGCAAGACCCAAATGCGGATTTCCCGTCCGGCTTTTCGCCGCTTCAGCGGATGTGCAGCAGTCTGGCGATGCGCTCGCCCTTGGGCATCAGCTTCATATCCTCCAGGGTGACGCTGCGCGTCAGCACCACCATGACCAGATAGACCAGGGCGGCCACGCCGATGGCCACGGCCAGGGGCAGGAGCTGGAGCATCCGGCCGCTCTCCGGCGTCACATGCAGCAGCCGGGACGCCAGGCCGTAGACCGCCCAGGCCGCCGCGCCCATCGCCAGCGCCGCGCCCAGGGGGCGCAGGAAGGCCCGGCCATAGTTGGGCTTCACCGGCAGACGGCGGTAGATGAAGAAGCAGTTCAGCACGCTGATCACCGCGTAGCAGGCCACGGTGCCCATGGCCGCGCCCACGATGTTCAGCTCCGGGCGGCGCACCAGCAGCAGGTTGCAGGCGATCTTCACCACGCCGCCCACCACCATGGAGACGATGGGCAGGGCCTCGTTGCCGTCGGCCTGCAAAATGGCGTTGGTCACCAGGGTGATGCAGACGAAGACGCTGGCAACCCCCAGCCAGGACAGCAGGGTGGGACCCATCTGGTGGGTGTCCGGATAGATGACGGCCACGATGGGCGCGGCCAGCACGCTCAGGCCCAGGCCCATGGGCAGAGCCACCACGGCGGAGATGCGCAGCCCGCTCTCGGCGATGTGGCCCACCTCCCCTTTCGCCTGACTGGCGTGGGCAGCGGCGATGGCCGGGACCACGGCGATGGTCATCGGGGTGATGAAGCTGGCCGGAAGATTGTACAGGGTCTGGACCGCGCTGTAGGAGCCCCAGAGCTCGTCGGCCATGCGGGGGCCGATGCCCGCCACGCCGGGCAGCGTGGACTCCACCAGCTTGGTGTCGATCAGGGTGAAGACGCTCATGACCGAAGCGCCCAGGGTGATGATGAAGCCGATGCGGATGAAGACGGCCAGGGTGCCGCCCACGCTGTCGGGCTTGTCGTCGCTGGCGGCACAGGCCCGGAGGCTCTGGGCGCGGTACTGGCGCAGATAGCACCAGTACATATAGACCAGGGCGGCCAGGGCCCCCGCCGTCACGCCGAAGATGGCCCCGGCGGAGGACACGGGGAGGGGCTGGCGCTGCCGTGTCATCCAGATGGCAAGGCCCAGGCCCACCACCACCTTCACCAGCACTTCCAGGATCTGGCCCACGGTGGTGGGGCTCATGTTGCCGTTGCCCTGGATGTAGCCCCGGAAGGCGCTGGTCAGGCAGACCAGCAGCACGGCGGGCGACAGGGCGTAGACGCACTGGCTGACCTCCGGCTTGCTGACCAGGGCAATGGCCATTTCCGTGGGAAACAGGAGCATGGCCAGGGAGAAGACCACGCCCAGAGCGGCCAGGACGCCGGAGGCGATGTGGAAGATGCGCCGGGCCTGGCGGGGGCGCTCCAAGGTATTGGCCTCGCTGATCATCCGGCTCAGGGCCACCGGCAGACCGGCGGTGGAGATGGTCAGCAACACGTTATAGATGTTGTAGGCGGCGAAGAAATAGCCGTAGCCCACGTCGCCCAGGATGTTTTGCAGCGGGATCTTATAAATCGCGCCCAGGATCTTCATGATCACGACGCCCGCGGCCAGGATCGCCGCGCCGTGCATGAAATTTTGCTTTTTTGCCTCCGCCATACGCAAACCGCCTCCAAGTGTTGATGCTGCGGGCCTCCCGGCCCGGCAGGGATGCCTCCCGGCATTGTATGCCGGGATATTTTACACTATTTCCCCCGGGATTGCAATCGTTAGCCTGCACGGCTTTTCCGCGAAATGCCCCGGAAAACGCGCAAATCCGTGAACACACTTGCCCGGGGACGGCATAGACTGTAGGGAAACGGCGTTTCAAACGGCAGCGTGCCCGGCAAGAGCGCGCGCGGCCAGATCATCAACAGGAGGTTTTGAACCCATGGCAGACAGAATCATGCCCGGTCCCGTGGAACAGCGCGGCGGCGGAGGCGGCAGCGCCGGTCGGGTCCACGTCCACACCAGCAAGATCTTCTCCGCTTGCCGGGACAAGGACTGCATCGACGACCTGCGGGTCTATCCCACCGCCAGTTCCCAGGCGATCCTCAACTCCGCGTTCAGCGTCCGCCCGGATTCCGCCACGCTGCTCTACGCCGATGTCAGCGTCAGCGAGATCGGCTTCAACCGGGGCTATTACACCGTCGATGTGACCTATTACTACAAGATCACCGGCCAGACCTTCCCCGGCGGCGTCCCCATCACGGGTCTGTCCGTGTTCGACAAGCGCGTGATCCTCTACGGCAGCGAGGGCAGCGTCAAGACCTTCACGTCCAAGGGCGGCCCGGGGATGCTCAGCCCCGCCTCCCAGAACCCGGTGGCCGTGGTGGCCGCGGTGGACCCCATCGCCCTGAACCTCCGCATCGCGGAGACCCCCTGCGCGGAGACCGAGCTGCGGAGCATCCCGGAGCCGATCATGGAGTATCTGGGGGAGGAACTGAACCTCTGCAACACCGGGCGGCAGCTCTTCGTCACCCTGGGCCAGTTTTCCATGATCCGCCTGGAGCGGGACGCCCAGCTCAGCCTGGAGGCCGAAGCCTTCGTCCCCACCCAGGAGTGCGCCGGCAGCAGCGACGACGACCCCTGCACCCTGTTCAGCCGCGTCCGCTTCCCCATGGACGAATTCTTCCCGCCCGACAGCCTCCCCGCCGAGGAGAGTTACCGGGAACTGGTCTGAGTCAGAAACGGCAAAGAAGCTTCTCTTTCTGAGGAGCTTCTTTGCGCGTCGGTATGCTTTGCCCCCGGTCCGGGCATACTGGGACCATGCTGAACGTGATTTTTCGTACTGCGATCATCTTCCTGACGCTGCTGGTGCTGATGCGGCTGCTGGGGAAGCGTCAGATGGGGGAGCTGGAGCTGAGCGAGCTGGTGGTGAGCATCCTGGTGGCCGACGTGGCCTCGGTGCCGCTGCAAAACCCGGAGCTGCCCCTCTGGTCCGGCCTGCTGCCCACCGTCGTGCTGGTGGCGCTGGAGGCGCTGGTCTCCTGGGGCACCATGCGCAGCGTGCGTCTGCGGGACTTCCTCTGCGGGCGGCCCTGCTTTCTCATCGTCAACGGGGTCATCCAGCAGGACGCCATGCGCCGCACCCGCTTCACCATGGACGAGCTGGCCGAAGAGCTGCGCAGCCAGAACGTGACCGACATCGCCGCCGTCCGCTACGGCGTGTTGGAGACCGACGGCTCCCTGCACGTCATCCTGCGGCCCGACCAGCGCCCGGTCACCGCCGGTCAGTTGGGCCTCACGGAGGGGGACGACGGGTATGCCACCATACTGATACAGGATGGGACGGTCATGCGCCGGAACCTCCGGCTGCTGGGGAAGGACGAAGCCTGGCTGCTCCGGGAGGCCCGGCGGCGGGGCTGCGGGAGTCTGCGGGAGGTCTATGCGCTGATTTTGTATGAAAACGGGAAAGTCTTCTTCGCAAAAAAAGATGCCCCGAAGTGAAATAATCCGGCGCGTCCCGCCGCTTTTGTCTGCAGGACGCGCCGAAGCGTTTATGCCTGTTTTTCTCCCAGGATCTTGGCCAGCTCCTCCATGAAGGTCTGGATGTCCTTGAAGGAGCGGTAGACGCTGGCGAAGCGCACATAGGCGATCTCGTCCAGGCGCTTCAGGCGCTCCATGACCATCTCGCCCACCTTCTCCGACTGGACCTCGCTCTCCAGCCGGCCCCGCAGCTCCTGCTCCACCTCGACCGCCACGCCCTCGATCTGCGCCATGGTCACCGGGCGCTTCTCGCAGGCGCGCACCAGGCCGTTGATGATCTTCATCTTGTCGAAGCTCTGGCGGCTACCGTCCCGCTTGATGACCATCAGGGGCATCCGCTCCACGATCTCATAGGTGGTGAAGCGCTTCTGGCACTCCAGGCATTCCCGGCGGCGCCGGATGGTCGTGCCGTCCTCCGCCGGGCGGGAGTCGATCACCTTGCTGTCGGCAAAACCGCAAAAAGGGCATTTCATGGCTATGTCCTCCTGTTTCTGTCTGTTGACATAATTCTATTACAAGGCAAGGAGAATTGCAACTGCTTTTTTGCCGCTTGACTTTTTCGGGCTTTGAGGCATAATGAAAACAGAAGGCACCGCAACAAGCGGCCGACTTCGTGCTTTGGTTTCTTGAGGGCCGGTATCCAGCCCGGAAAAACCGTCACTTGCCCGAGTGGCGGTTTTTCTTATGGGTTTGCCGAATTACGATGGATTCTGTGCGAAAAGCACGTTTTCTTTGCCTCTTGATTGCTCCGAATGGAGTAATTCCACGGGAGAAACAGCGCCAAATGGTACCATTTCTCCGAGGTGAGGCGCGTGTTTTTCAGAAGGATTGGAGACCTCCGCACGGATCACGATCTGACGCAGATCAAAGTGGCCGTGTATTTGAATATGCAGCTTTCTGTCTACCGCCGCTACGAAAAAGGCGAGCGGGAGATCCCCGTCTGGGCGCTGGTGAAGCTCTCGGAGCTTTACGGCTGTTCCACCGACTACATCCTCGGACTGACCGACCGCTATGAACGTGCGTAAGCTGGTCTGGCTCGGTCTGGGCTATGCCCTGGCGCTGGGCCTTTGCGCGTATCTGCTGCCGGAGGCGCTGTGGCTCCCGGCGGGGGGCGGCTGCCTGGCGCTGGGCATCCCCGCGCTGGCGCTGCGGCGCGTCCGGTGGCGGCTGCCTCTGGGGCTGGCGCTGCTGGCCGCCGCCGTCGGCTTTGGCTGGTACTGGGGCTATGTGGCCCTCACGGTCCGCCCCGCCGAGGCCCATGTGGGCGAGACCCGCGCCCTGCGGGTGCTGGTGACGGAGTATCCGGCGCGCTATCCCGACTACGCCCGGGTCACGGTGCGGAGCCTGGAGGAGGACTTCCCCCGGACGCGCATTCTGGTCTATGACTACGACGGGGCCTTGGGGGAGCTGCGGCCCGGGGATCTGGCGGAGCTGGAGCTTTCCCTGCGCAGCGCCGGGGAGCGCTACGGGCAGGAGAGCGATGTCTACTACTCCGCCGGGGTCTTCCTGCGGGCCACGCTGAAAGCCCCGGCGGAGGCCCGGGGGCGGCATTCCCTGAGCTGGCTCTTTCTGCCCAGGGAGCTGGCCGCCGCCATGCAGGAACAGGCGCTGAAAATCTTCCCGTCGGACGTGTCCGGGCTGATGGCGGCCCTGTTGACCGGGGACCGGCAGGAATACTATCAGGACGAGGAACTGTCCGCCGCCATGCAGAGCGCGGGCTTTTCCCACATCGTGGCCGTCAGCGGGATGCATCTGGGCTTTCTGGTCGGCCTGGTCCGGCTGCTGGCCCGGCGGCGGAAGCGGAGCGCGGCGCTGGGCATTCCGGTCGTTTTGCTGTTCATGGCGATGGTCGGCTTCACCCCCTCGGTGACCAGGGCGGGGATCATGCAGATCCTGTTGCTGACGGCCCCGCTCTTGCAGCGGGAGGAAGACCCGCCCAGCTCTCTGGCGGCGGCGGGGCTTGCGCTGCTGCTGATCAACCCCATGTCCGTCTCCAGTCTCAGCTTCCAGTTCTCCTTCGCCGCCATGGCGGGGCTGCTGCTTGTGACGCCGGTGCTCTACCGGCGGCTGTGCTATGACCGGAAGCAGAAACTGCGCTGGACGAAGCGCTTCTGGGGGCGGCCGCTACGGGGGCTCTGCGCGGCCTTTTCCGCCAGCCTGGGCGCGCTGGTCTTCACCACGCCCCTCTCCGCGCTCCATTCCGGCTCCGTGCCGGTCTATGGACTGCTCACAAATCTGCTGTGCCTCTGGATGATGTCCGCGGCCTTCGTGCTGGGCTTCGCGGTCTGTCTGCTGGGGCTGGTCTGGCCCGCCGGGGCCGGAGCCGCAGGCTGGGTCCTGGCCTGGCTGCCCCGCTGCGCGATCCGGGTGGTCCGGACGGTGGCCCGGCTGCCAGACGCGCTGCTCTACACCCGGGACAATCTGGGGGCCTGGTGGCTGGTGTTCGCGTATCTGGTCTTTCTCATCCCCCTGGCGCTGCGGGGCAAACGCTTCCGCCCGGTGCTGCCGATCTGCATCGCCCTGGTCAGCTTCTGTCTGCTGCGTGTCCACGACGGGACGGAGCTGGAAGGGCAGCTGGAGGTGGCGGCGCTGGACGTGGGGCAGGGGCAGTGTATCGTAGCCCTGACCGGGGACGCCACGGTGATGATCGACTGCGGCAGCGCCGATCTCAGCGTCCG
>JAFYIF010000245.1 GCA_017538775.1 Oscillospiraceae bacterium
ATAAAGCTGAAATCCACTGCGCGATTGATACGCTTTAGGATATGATCCTCCGGTATCTTATCATACAGCGTGCTGTATAAACTGAGTTGATGTCCCTGGTTTCCCGTTCTGAGCATCTCCGGCACCCTCTTTGTTCTCTGGATGCTTCCATTATACCATGCTTTGGCTGGTTTGTGCAGACTTTTTCAGTGGTTTCGAACCGTCCTTTCGTCTTCACGATGCACAGCATAGAAAAACGGCTATACCGGGCAAGAATGCTCGATATAGCCGTAATTCTTCTGTCCTACCGTTTGAAGACGTCATTCAAATGACCGTTTTTAGCTGGTTTCTTTCATTTGCATCTTCATTTCCCGGGGCGGCATTTTTCTTGACATTTTGCCCGGAGCCTCTACAATAAGAATCAAGAACGCGGTTCGGACGGGAGGCGGTGCGTCATGCTGCGGGGCTATGTGGCGGTGGTGGGCGCGGTGAATGTGGACATCCGGGGGCGGAGCTATGCCGGGCTGATCCCGGGGGACTCCAACCCCGGAGCGGTGCATCTGTCCATGGGGGGCGTGGGCCGGAACATCGCCCACGACCTGCGGCTGCTGGAGGTACCCGTGGGGATGCTGACCGTGCTGGGGGACGACCCCTGGGCCGACCAGGCGGAGGCCAGCTGCCGCGCCCTGGGCATCGACCTGTCCCGCGCCCTGCGCGTCCCCGGCGCTCGCACGGGGGCCTATCTCTGCATCGCCGGGCCGGACGGGGACATGGCGCTGGCGGTCTGCGACACGGACATCGCCGCGGCCCTGACGCCGGAGACGCTGGAGGCCCGGCTGGACTGGCTGAACGGGGCGGAGGCCGTGGTCTTCGACGGCAACCTTTCCGAGGAAAGCGTGGCGTTTCTGGCCGAACGCTGCGTATCGCCGCTCTTCGCCGACCCGGTCAGCGTCCGCAAGGCCCTCCGGCTGCGCCCGGCCCTGGGGCGGCTCCGGGTCCTCAAGCCCAACCGCCTGGAGGCCGAGGCCCTGAGCGGAGAGGCCGAGCCGCTGGAAGCGGCCCGGGCCCTGCACGGGATGGGCGTGGGCCTGGCCTGCGTCAGCGACGGAGCGCGGGGCCTGGCCTGGGCGGACGGGTCCGGCTCCGGGCGCATCCCCTGTCCGCCCACGAAACTGGTGGACGCCACCGGCGGCGGCGACGCGATGATGGCCGCCCTGGTTCGCGCCCATCTGGATGGCATGGACAGGCCCGACGCTCTGCGCTTTGCCCTGGCGGCGGCATCGCTGGCGGTGGAGCATCCCGGGAGCATCGACCCGGCGCTGAGTCTGCATCGCGTCCGCGCCCGGCTGGCGGCATGGAACGCACAATCAGAACTCGCAGGAGGTATGACGATATGAACAGACATCTGGATCTCTCCCCCGAGGTGGCGGAGGCCCTGGCAGCGGGCAGGCCCGTGGTGGCGCTGGAGAGCACGATCATCTCCCACGGGATGCCATATCCCCAGAACGTGGAGACCGCCCTGGCGGTGGAGGACATCCTGCGGCAGCGGGGCGTGGTCCCCGCCACCGTGGCCGTGATCGGCGGCCGGCTCAAGGCGGGCCTGAGCCGGGAGGAGATCGAACATCTGGGCCGGAAGGGTTACGAGGTGCCCAAGGCCAGCCGCCGGGACCTGCCCGCCCTGGTGGCCCGTGGCAGCGACGGGGCCACCACCGTGGCCACGACGATGATCGTGGCGGCCCTGGCGGGCATCCCGGTCTTCGCCACAGGCGGCATCGGCGGCGTCCACCGGGGGGCGGAGCGGAGCATGGACATCTCCGCCGATCTGGAGGAGCTGGCCCAGACCCCGGTGATGGTCATCTGCGCCGGGGCCAAGAGCATTTTGGACCTGGGGCTGACCCTGGAGTATCTGGAGACCCGGGGCGTGCCCGTGCTGGGCTACGGCACGGAGGAACTGCCCGCCTTCTACACCCGCAGCAGCGGCTACGCGGTGGACTACCGGGTGGACAGCCCGGAGGAGCTGGCCGCCATCTTCCGCACCCAGCGGGAGCTGGGCTACCCCGGCGGCCTGCTGGTGACCAACCCCATCCCGGAGGAGTACAGCATGGACAAGGCGGTGATCGACGCCGCCATCGCCGCGGCGCTGGAGGAGGCCAACGCCCTGGGCGTCCGGGGCAAGCAGGTGACGCCTTTCCTGCTGGCAAGGGTGAAGGAACTCACCGGTGGGGACAGCCTGGAGAGCAACATCCAACTGGTTTTCCATAACGTCCGCCTGGCGGCGGAGACCGCCCTGGCGCTGGCGCGCTGAGGGGGGCGCGGGCACAGAGAGGCGGATATGAACCTGAAACGGTACATCGGGGATCGGAGCTTTTACCGCCGGATGCTGGCGGTGATGACGCCGATCCTGATCCAAAACGTCATCACCAATTTTGTCAACCTGCTGGATAACATCATGGTGGGACAAATCGGCACGGAGCCGATGAGCGGCGTTGCCATTGTCAACCAACTGCTGTTTGTGTTCAACCTGGCGGTCTTCGGCGCGCACGCCGGGGCGGGCATCTTCACGGCCCAGTTCTTTGGCCGCGGGGATCAGGAGGGCGTGCGGCAATGCTTCCGCATCAAGCTCTGGCTGGGCGCGATCTGCACGGCGCTGTTCGCCGCGATCCTGCTCGGCTGGGGCGGGGCGCTGATTGGCCTGTTTCTCCACGCGGGGGAGGAGGCGCTGGATCTGACGGCCACGCTGGCGCACGGGCAGTCCTATTTAAATGTGATGCTGCTGGAGCTGCCGCTGTTCGCGCTGAGCCAGGTCTATTCCAGCACCCTGCGGGAGTGCGGGGAGACCGTGCTGCCGATGAAGGCAGGCATCGCCGCCGTACTGGTGAACCTGCTGGGCAACTGGGTGCTGATCTACGGGCATTTGGGCGTCCCCGCCCTGGGGGTGGAGGGCGCGGCTGTGGCTACGGTCCTCTCCCGGGCGGTGGAACTGCTGATCGTCCTGCTCTGGACCCACCGGCAGTCGACGCGCTGTCCATACGCGGTCGGGGCTTATCGCAGCCTTCGGGTACCTGGGGCGCTGATCCGCCGCGTGGCCGTGCTGGGGACGCCGCTGATGCTGAACGAGCTGCTGTGGAGCGCGGGTACGACTGTCCTGAACCAGAGTTATTCCCTCCGGGGGCTGGAGGTGGTCTCCGCGATGAACATCTCCTCCACGGTCAGCAACCTCTTCTTCTGCGCCTTCTTCTCCATGGGCGTCACCGTCGGCATCCTGGTGGGTCAGCTCCTGGGCGCGGGGGAGCTGGAGCGGGCCGTGGACGAGGACCGGAAACTCATCGCCTTTTCCGTGGTCCTCTGCGCCGCCGTGGGCCTTGTCATGGCGCTGCTGGCCCCTTTGCTGCCGCGGGTTTACAACACCACGCCGCTGGTGCAGGAGCTGGCCGGACGGCTCCTGCTGGTCTGCGCGGCCATGCTGCCCGTCAACGCCTTTACCAACACCTGCTACTTCACCCTCCGGGCCGGGGGGAAGACCGGGATCACCTTCCTGTTTGACAGCGGCTTCATCTGGTTGCTGTGCATCCCCGTGGCGGCGGCGCTGATCTACGGGACGGCGCTGCCCATCCTGCCGATCTACATTTTGGTGCAAAGTCTGGATCTTGTGAAGACCGTACTGGGCCTGATCCTGGTGCGCCGCCGGAGCTGGGTGAAAAACCTGGTGGGCGCCGCGTCCTGAGCCGTTCCGCGACGGAAAAGGCTTGCGCATTTCGGTGACTTGGCGTACAATCATGGACATCACATACGCTGCGCGGAGGTGGAACATGACAAAAATCGGAGTTCTGGGCGCGGGCACCTGGGGCATGGCCCTGGCCCGGATGCTGTGCAATGCGGGGAAGGAAGTTCTGGTCTGGTCGGCGCTGCCGGAGGAGATCGACGAACTGCGCCGCAGCAGACGGCAGCGGAATCTCCCGGATATGGAGATCCCCGCGGCCATCGGCTTCACCAAATCGGTGGAGGAGGTTTGCGCGGGCCGGGACCTGCTGCTGTTCGCGGTCCCCTCGGTCTACGTCCGCGCCACGGCGCGCCTGGCCGCGCCCCATGTGCCCGACGGGCAGCTCATCGTGGACGTGGCCAAGGGCATCGAGCCGGACACGCTCCTGACCCTGCGGGAGGTCATCGAGTCCGAGATCCCCCGCGCCGCCGTGGTCACCCTGTCCGGCCCCACCCACGCGGAGGAGGTGGCAAGGGACCTGCCCTCCACCATCGTGGCCGCCTGCGCGGACACGCGCTGCGCCGAAACGGTGCAGGCGGTGTTCAGCTGCCCCACCATGCGCGTGTACACGAACACCGACGCCAAGGGCGTGGAGCTCTGCGGCGCGCTGAAAAACATCATCGCCCTGGCCTCCGGCATCTGCATGGGCCTGGGCTACGGCGACAACACCCGCGCCGCCCTCATCACCCGGGGCCTGGCGGAGATCAAACAGCTGGGCCTGCGCATGGGCTGCCTGGCGGAGACCTTCTCCGGCCTGGCCGGCATGGGCGACCTGATCGTCACCGCCACCAGCCAGCACAGCCGCAACAACCAGTGCGGCTATTACATCGGCCAGGGCAACAGCCCGGAGGAGGCCGTCCGAAAAGTCGGCATGGTGGTGGAGGGCCTCCACGCCCTCCCCGCCGCCATGGAACTGGCGCAGCGCTATCAGGCGGAGATGCCCATCGTCCACGCGGTGGACGACATCATCCACCACGGGGTGCAGCCCCGGGAGGCAGTGCGGCAGTTGATGGGGAGAGATTGGAAGACGGAGCTGGCATAGCGAAAAAACAAAAGAAACAGGGCTGTGAAAGACGGGAAAGCACAACGTCTCCCAGACTTCAC
>JAFYIF010000246.1 GCA_017538775.1 Oscillospiraceae bacterium
ACAGGAATTTCTGCCACTTGGAGGGAGCCGTGGCGGGCTTCGCCGGGGAGGCGGGCGCGGCGGGCGCAGCCGGAGCTGCGGGGGCGGCGGCCTTGACCGGCTCAGCGGCCTTGACCGGCTCGGCGGCCTTCACCGGCTCAGCCGGAACTTCCGGCGCGGCGGGCGCTTCGGCAGCAGGCTCCGGGGCAGAAGGCTGGTTGGACTGCTGTTTGGGACGCTGGTAGGCCAGGGGGATGGGGCGCTGTTCGGCTTCGTCGCCGGCGTTTGCTCCGGGCTGGGCCTTCGCGCCGCAGTTGGGGCAGATGGCGTAGGTATCGGGCACCAGAGCACCGCAAGAGGGACAGTACATACACTCGCTTCCTTTCTCTCTCATCATTCAAGCTCAGCTTGAAAACTTGACTTCATCATAGCAAAGTCTCACGGGGCTGTCAAGCGGAAAGGCGGGGGGAGGGAAAGAAAATATCGCGCCGGAAAAAGTCGGGGCGGAAATCCGCTTTTTCAATGGATTTGTTGAAAAAAACTCTTTATCTCGACCCGGTTCTATGGTACAATGATGCAACAATGGGCTTTCAGCGTCCGGAAGCGCCGGAGGCGGCCCCAGGAATAAGGAGTTACTATGAGCGAACGCAGCAACACATATAAAAAAGTCCCCGAGCGTCCGAGCCGGATGTTCACCTCCGAGAGCGTGACCGAGGGCCACCCGGACAAGCTTTGCGACCAGATCAGCGACGCGGTGCTGGACGAGATCCTCCGCTCCGACCCCATGGCGCGGGTGGCCTGCGAGTGCATCTGCACCACCGGCATGGTGCTGGTGATGGGGGAGATCAGCACGGAGTGCTATGTGGACATCCCCGCCGTGGTGCGCCGCACCGTGCGGGAGATCGGCTATGACCGGCCGGAATACGGCTTCGACGGCAACACCTGCGCGGTGCTGACCACCATCGACGAGCAGAGTCCCGACATCGCCCGGGGCGTGGACCACAGCCTGGAGTCCCGCACCGGCGCGGGAGAGGAGGGCGACACCGGCGCCGGGGACCAGGGCATGATGTTCGGCTTCGCCTGCGACGAGACGCCGGAGTATATGCCCGCCCCCATCGCCTACGCCCACCGCCTGACCCACCGACTGGCGGAGGCGCGGAAAAGCGGCCTGCTGCCCTGGCTGCGCCCGGACGGGAAGAGCCAGGTGACGGTGGAGTACGACGCCGACGGCGCGGTGAAGCGCATCGACGCGGTGGTGGTCTCCACCCAGCACGCCGAGGACGTGGAATATGAGACCCTGCGGGCCGGAATCCTGGACCAGGTGATCCGCCCCGTGCTGCCCGAGGCCCTGCTGGACGAGCGGACGCGCTTCTTCATCAATCCCACCGGGCGCTTCGTCGTCGGCGGCCCCGTGGGGGACAGCGGCCTCACCGGGCGGAAGATCATCGTGGACACCTACGGCGGCTACGGCCATCACGGCGGCGGCTGTTTCTCCGGTAAGGACCCCACCAAGGTGGACCGCTCCGCCGCCTACATGGCCCGCTATATGGCCAAAAACCTGGTGGCCGCCGGGCTGGCCCGGCGCTGCCAGATCGAACTGGCCTATGCCATTGGAGTGGCGCACCCCGTCAGCCTGCTGGTGGACACCCAGGGCACCGGCGTCCTGCCCGACGCGGAGCTGGAGCACATCCTCCGGGAGGAGTTCGACCTGCGCCCCGCCGCCATCATCCGCCGTCTGGACCTGCGCCGCCCGATCTACCGCCAGACCGCGGCCTACGGCCACTTTGGCCGCACGGACGTGGCCCTGCCCTGGGAGGCCCTGGACGCGGCGGACGCCCTGCGGCACCTGGCCGGGCGCTGAGGTGGGCATATGGCGTTTGAAAAGGACCGGGAGGACCTGATCGAGGGGCGGAACGCCGTGCTGGAGGCGCTCCGGGCCGGGCGCAGCATCGACAAGCTCTATCTTGCGAAAGGCGAGACGGACAAGACCCTTGCCCACATTGCCGCCCGGGCCAGGGCGGCGGGGGTTGTGGTGGTGGAGGCCGACCGGCGCAAGCTGGACGCCCTCTCCGCCAATCCCGCGAAAGCCCATCAGGGCGTGGTGGCAGTGGCCGCGGTCAAGGACTATTGCAGCCTGGAGGACATCCTCCGGGCGGCGGAGGAACGGGGGGAGCCCCCCTTCGTCCTGGTCTGCGACGAGATCAGCGACCCCCACAACCTGGGGGC
>JAFYIF010000247.1 GCA_017538775.1 Oscillospiraceae bacterium
CATCACCGAGCAGACCGTGCGGGGCTATACCTCCGTCGTGTCGCCGGAAACTGCGGCGGCGGATGGGGCCACCAAGACCTTCACGGTCACCAACACGCCCATCCTGGGCAGCGCGGCATTCACCAAGTACGACGCCACGGACTATCAGACCTACCACACCGAATCGGGCTTCACGCTGACGACCCTCCCCGGCGCGGTGTTTGAGCTGCACCGGGTGCGAAACGGCGAGGACAAGTTCGTCACGGTGAGCGGCGGAAACGGCGTCTACACCATGACCGGGCTGACAGACGCCTCCGGCGATTCCACCCAAATCACCAGCGGAGCGGACGGAGCGATCCAACTGAACGATCTGGAGCCGAACGAGTATTATCTGCAAGAGGTGACAGCGCCGACGGGGTATCAGCTCAGTGATACGCACTATTCCTTCACGGTAAGAGTCAACGCTTTGAACACAGCGGCTGAACTGGTCGATGTCGAAAACGTGACGGAGGTGGAGGGCGTCCAGGGTCTGCCCAACGAGCAGATTCTCAGCAGCCTCCGGCTGACCAAGCAGGACGCGCTGGACGGCACGATCCTGCTGCCAAAGGCCACTTACACCCTGCTCCGGCTGAAACCCTTCGCCTACCGGGACAGCGCCGCCGTCGGCGAGACCGAAGCGGCCTATCTGAAAAACGCCATGGCCGCGCTGACGGAGGACGGCAGCGCGCTTGCGACCTACTGGAACGACGCCGGTACCTACGTCACCGACGCCTACGGACAGATCACCGCCACGGAGCAGATCTTCGGCGTCTACGCCTTCTATGAGGTCAAAGGCCCCACCGGCTATGACCGGGACTTCACGCACAATGAAGCCGCCGACCCCGCGTCGGCACAGAACGTGGTCGGCCCCGTGGAGCTGAACGCGGAAAACAACGGCGATCTTCGCTACACGCTGAACCACCTGGAACCGCGCAGCAAGGCCCATGTCTCGATCCTGAAAACCGACGAGAGCGGCGAGGCCCTGCGCGGCGCGGTCTTCAAACTGCACGGCCCGGACCCGGAAGACCCGACGCAGAACAGCCTGCTTGCGGAGGTCAAGACCGGCTATGACGGGATGAACGACACGGTCACAGTCCGGGCGGCTTCCGGCGTCAGCTTCGATCCCGACAGCAAGGCGCTGGTGCTCGACCCCGCCGTGTTCGGCTGGGATGCCAACTTCTGGTTTGTCGAGACCGGCGCGCCCACGGGCTATGCCGCCAACAACGTGGGCACGCCGAAGGAGCGGATCGATTTCACGCTGGACCGGGAGACCGCGGAGGAGGCCCTGCACATCGTGCGGGCCAGGGATGCGCGGCTGAAAGGCTCCGTCACCCTGAGCAAAACCGCCTCCGCCCCGGCCAGCGGGCTGTCCTTCCATAGCATCGCCGTGGGCGCTCCCCTGCCGGGGGCCAGCTTCCGGCTGTATCAGAAGCAGCCCGACGGGAGCTGGAGCGCACGGGAGCTGTACGGACACAGCGAACAGTCCAATCGCTACCGGGTCTATGACGCGGACGATGATCCCGCAGCGCTGGCGGACTTTGACACTACGCGACAGGATTCCGTGACCACCGGCGCGGACGGCAAGCTGTACATCGAAGGCCTGCTCTGGGGCGACTACTGCCTGGAGGAGACGGCGGCACCCAGCGGCTTCACGCTTCCGAGCGGGGAGGCGGCAAAGGTCTACTTCACAGTTGGCCGGAACACCACCGAGGGGCAGGAGCTGGAACTGCGCAACGCGCCTCAAACCGCGCAGCTGGGCATCCAAAAGCACATCGACGCGATGAACGTCGATGCCTGGGGCCAGCCGACCTTCCTCTTCAAGCTCCGGCAGACCGCGTATTACGACTACGCAAGCGAAACCATGAAGCCCATCCCCGAAGCCGATCAGCCGACCTGGACCCGGACCGTCACCGTCAGCACCGCTGACTCCGGCGGCGGCTATACCGACGAGACCGGCCTGTTCGACATCGAGCCGGGCACCTATGTGATCACCGAAATCCCGGTGGCGCGCTATGTCCCGGACGGCAATTCCTCCACGGTGAGGCTGGCGGGGACCGTCACCGCGCTTTCCAACGCGCCGACCACGGCCACGCTCAGCGTCGCGCCGGGCGGCAGCGCCAAAGTGACCTTCCAAAACAAGCTGGACAACTACGAAAAGCAGAGCCACAACGACCTGCGCGTCAACGTCTTCAACGGCTATAAGGCGCTCCGGCTGGACGGCAAGTACATCCCGAGAAGCGCACTGACCGAGACATCGACGGGCAGCAGCATCTACTCCGTGACCGTCCCGAAAGCGGAGCTTCTGCCCAGACTGGTCCTGGCCGACGGCACGGAAGAGGCCGTCACCCGGTACGCCGACCTCACGATCTCCTGCGCGGACAGCGAGCTCACGGTGACAGATCAGGGCGCTTCCATCACCGTGTCCGGGCGGATCGAGGACCTGCCGGGCAGCGTCTACACCCTGTCGGCCAGCTACGGGGGCTTCACCGCAAGCTTCGCTCTGCGCTTTGAGGCCGAGGCGACGAAACGCCGGACGGAGACCCGGGTGGTCTTCTTGAACGACGCGGACAACGTGTCCTACTACGACGCCGACGGCGGCAAGCGCAACGTCTATACGCTGATCATGCTGGAGGACGGGGACGGCAACCGGACGGTCCTGCACTTTGGC
>JAFYIF010000248.1 GCA_017538775.1 Oscillospiraceae bacterium
CCTGGAGGCGGTGGTGCTGGAGCTGCTGCGACAGCGGGGCCAGACCCTGGCGGCGGCGGAGAGCTGCACCGGCGGGCTGCTGGCCAAGCGCCTCACCGACCTGCCCGGGGCCAGCCGGGTTTTCCGCGGCGGCGTCACCGTGTACACGAACCCGGTCAAGGAGTGGCTGGGCGTGGACCGGGAAACCCTGGCGCGCTGCGGGGCAGTGAGCCGGGAGGTGGCCGAGCAGCTTGCCCGCTGCGTCCGGGACCGTCTGGGGGCCGACTGGGGCCTGGGCGTCACCGGCCTGGCCGGGCCGGAGGGCGACGGGGTCCACGAAGTGGGCACCGTCTTCGTGGGCCGGGCCTCGGCGGAGCGAACCTGGGGCCGGGCGCTGCGCCTGGGGGCCAGACGCGACCGCAGCCGCGTCCGGACCCTGGCCGCCAACCACGCGCTGGACATGCTGAGAAGGGCGCTGACCGGGCTGGCGGTGGAATTGCCGTGAGCGGGAGCGCGGCGGCGGATAGAATTTGAGCGTTCTGTGGACGGACGTTCTCCCTCTCCTGCCGCCTGCGGGCGGCACCCTCCCCCGCTGGGGGAGGGAAAGGAGCCGAAGCCTTTGCCTTCTGCCTTGAAACCGGCGTGCCCGCGTCTCGATATGCTTCTTCTCAAACCCAACGCGCGCGGTTCAGGTTTGTTCCTTCCCCCAGCGGGGGAAGGTGGCGCGCAGCGCCGGAAGAGGGAGAACGTAGCGAGACCTCCAGCGCAGATAAGACCGCAGCGGTGGAACACGCATTCTTTCCTTCCCCCAGCGGGGGAAGGAAAAAACCGGAACTCCGGCGGCGCTTTTTTTCACGGGCTGCGCATTCGCAGTCGCCAAGGCTCCTTATGGAAAAGGGAGCCAAAGAGGAATGTTTGATTTGGAAAGGACCACCCCCATGTCATTTGTCCATCTCCATGTACACACCGAATACTCCCTCCTGGACGGGGCCTGTCGGATCGACGCGCTGCCGGAGCGGGTGAAGGCGCTGGGCCAGACGGCTTTGGCGGTCACGGATCACGGCGTCATGTACGGGGCCGTGGCCTTTTACAAGGCCTGCAAAGCGGCGGGGGTGAAGCCTCTGATCGGCTGCGAGGTCTACGTGGCCCCGGGCAGCCGCTTCGGGCGGGAGCACAAGGTGGACAGCGCCTACAGCCACCTGATTTTGCTGTGCAAAAATGATGTGGGCTACCGCAACCTCTGCTATCTGGTCAGCGCGGGCTTCACCGAGGGTTTTTACCTCAAGCCCCGGATCGACTGGCCGCTGCTGCACGAGCACGCGGAGGGGCTGGTCTGCCTGTCTGGCTGTCTGGCGGGTTACATCGCCCGGAGCGCGGCGGCGGGGGACTACGCGGCGGCCAGGGACAAGGCCCTGGAGCTGCGGGAGCTGTTCGGGGAGGACTTCTATCTGGAGGTCCAGGACCACGGCCTCCCGGAGGAGCGCCGCGCCTTGAACGGCATCCTCCGCATCCACGAGGAGACCGGCATCCCCCTGGTCCTGACCAACGACGCCCACTATCTGGACCGGGCCGACGCCCACACCCAGGACGTGCTGCTGTGCATCCAGACCGGCAAGACCCTGGCCGAACCGGAGCGGATGCGCTTTCAGGGCCAGGAGTTCTACCTGAAAAGCGAGGCGGAGATGGCCGCGCTGCTGCCGGAGCACCCGGAGGCGCTGGAGAACACCGTCCGCGTTGCGGAGAAGTGCAACTTTGACTTCGAATTCGGCCACTATCACCTGCCCGTGTTCCCCCTGCCCGAGGGGGAGACGGACAGCTTTGCCTATCTGAGCAAGCGCTGCGCCGCGGGCTTTCAGCGCCGCTACCCCGACGCGCCGCCGGAGGTGCGCGCCCAGCTGGACTATGAGCTGGACATGATCCGGCGCATGGGCTTTGTGGACTACTTCCTGATCGTCTCCGACTTCGTGGGCTACGCCAAGGGCCGGGGCATCCCGGTGGGGCCGGGGCGGGGCAGCGCGGCGGGCAGCGTGGTCAGCTACTGCCTGGACATCACCGACGTGGACCCCATCAAATACCAGCTCTATTTCGAGCGCTTCCTGAACCCGGAGCGGGTCACGATGCCGGACATCGACATGGACTTCTGCATCCGCCGCCGGGGGGAGGTCATCGACTACGTCAGCCGCAAGTACGGGGCCGACCATGTGGCGCAGATCGTCACCTTCGGCACCATGGCGGCCAAGAACGCGATCCGGGACGTGGCCCGGGTCATGGGCCTGCCCTACGCCGCAGCGGACGAGTGCGCCAAGGCCGTGCCCAACGCCCTGCACATCACGCTCAGCGAGGCCATGCAGCTCTCCAAGCCCCTCCGCGCCCTCTATGACAAGGACGAGACCGTGCGCCGGGTCATCGACACGGCCCAGGCCCTGGAGGGGATGCCCCGCCACGCCAGCACCCACGCGGCGGGTGTGGTCATCACGAAGCGCCCGGTCTATGAATATGTGCCCCTGGCGAAGAACGACGAGAGCGTGGTCACCCAGTACCAGATGACCACGCTGGAGGAGCTGGGGCTGCTGAAGATGGACTTTCTGGGCCTGCGCAACCTGACGGTGCTGGACGACGCGGTGCAGCTGGTGCGCCGTCGGCAGCCGGACTTCCGCATCGAAGCCGTGCCGGAGGACGACCCGGAGGTCTTCGCCATGCTGTCCCAGGGCAAGACCGCCGGGGTCTTCCAGCTGGAGAGCGCCGGGATCACGGCGGTCTGCACCGGCCTGAAGCCGAAGAGCATCGAGGACATCACCGCCGTCATCGCCCTGTACCGCCCCGGACCCATGGAGTCCATCCCCCGCTTCATCGAGTGCTCCGCCCACCCGGAGCGCATCACCTACAAACACCCGGCCCTGGAGCCGATTTTGTCCGTCACCTACGGCTGCATCGTCTATCAGGAGCAGGTCATCGAGATCTGCCGCCGTCTGGCGGGCTTCTCCCTGGGCCAGGCGGACATGATCCGCCGGGCCATGAGCAAGAAGAAGGAAAAAGAAATTGTCAAAGAGCGCCGGGCCTTCATCCACGGGGACCCGGAGCGGCAAATCCCCGGCGCGGTGGCAAACGGCATCCCGGAGGACGTGGCGGGCAGCATCTACGACGAGATTTTGGACTTCGCCAACTACGCCTTCAACAAGGCCCACGCGGTCAGCTACGCCATCGTCGCCTACCGCACGGCCTACATGAAGCGCCACTGGCCCAGGGAGTACATGGCCGCGCTGATCACCAGCGTGCTGCAGGACAGCGCCAAGGTGGCCGAATACATCGCCGAGTGCCGGGAGAGCGGCATCCGCCTCCTGCCCCCGGACGTGAACGAGAGCGAAGCCGACTTCACCGTGGTGGGCGGGGACCTGCGCTTCGGCATGGCCGCGGTGAAGAACGTGGGCCGGGGCTTTGTGGAAAAGCTGGTGGCGGAGCGGGCGCGAGGTGGGCGCTTCACCGCCCTGGACGAGTTCTGCCGCCGGATGTACGGCCAGGACCTGAACCGCCGGGCCATCGAGAGCCTAATCCGGGCCGGGGCCTTCGACGCCCTGGGCCCCTCCCGCCGGGCGCTGCTCCAGGCCCTGGACGGGGTGCTGGAGGGCGTCAGCTCCGCCGGGCGCAAAAACGTGGCCGGGCAGATGGACTTTTTCGACCTGGGCGGGGGGAGCGAACAGACCGCCGGGCCGGTTTTCCCGGATGTGGCGGAGTTCCCCCCGGAGGAGCGGATGCGCATGGAGCGGGAGATGACCGGCCTCTATCTCTCCGGCCACCCGATGGACGCCTACCGGGAGCGGGCCAACCGGATGGGGGCCGTTCCCATCGGGCAGATCCTGGCCGATTACGCCGCCGAGGGCGGGCCGCGGCGCTTCGCCGACGGCCGGAACGTGCTGGTGGCCGGGGTCGTGGGCGCCCACCGGACGCGGGCCACGCGCAACAATTCGATGATGGCCTACGTCACCCTGGAGGACGACAGCGGCAGTCTGGAGCTGGTGGTGTTCCAGCGGGCGCTGGACAGCGGCGGCGGCTACCTCCGGGACAACGCGGCGCTGCTGGTGCGGGGCCGCATCTCCGCCCGGGACGAGAAGGAGCCGCAGATCACGGTGGACGCCATCCGCCCTCTCAGCGACCTGGACGGGCTGCGCCCGGCTGCGAGCGTCCGGAAGCTCTTCGTCCGGCTGCCCAGCACCGACGGGAAAAATCTGCGCAAGCTCGAGCTGCTGCTGAAATTCTTCCCCGGCTCCGACCGGCTGGTGCTGTTCTTCCCGGACCTGGGCAAGCAGCGCAGCGCCCCCTGTCAGATCCACCCGGCCCTGCTGGCGGAGCTGCGGGAGCGGCTGGGGGAAGAGAACGTGGTGCTCGTCAGCAAAGAGGGATAACAAAGAAAGAAGGGAGGTGCCCGCCGTGGCCCGGGAGACGAAAACGATACAGACGGCCCTGGACGCTCTGCCCGCCGGTACGCCGGACGAATCGACGATCCGAAGCCGGGTGAAGCTGCCGCCGCTGCCGGAGGGCGTCACCCGGCGGATGCTGGCGCGGGACGTGGTGGTGATCTCCCTGCCCAGTCTGGTGGAGCTGGTGCTGACCCAGCTCACCAGCATCGCCGACCAGATCATGGTGGGCCAGCTCCCCGGGGAGGCGGGGGTGGCCGGACTGGCCGCCGTGGGCCTGGCCGTCCAGCCCAAATTCCTGCTGATGACCGCGATCATGGCCCTGAACGTGGGCACCACCGCTCTGGTGGCCCGCTTCCGGGGCCAGCAGAAGCGGGACAAGGCGAATCAGGCCTTCCGGATGGGCCTGGTGCTGAGCTTCCTCATCAGCTTCCTGTTCATGGGGGCGGGGCTGCTGAGCTCGGGAGCCATGGTGCGCTTCATGTCCGGCACCGGGGCCATGACCGCCTCCACCGTGGCTCTGGGCAAGCGCTATCTGGACATCCAGCTCTACGGCTTTCTGCCCCTGTGCCTCACCTTCACGATCACCGCCGCCCTGCGGGGCATCGGGGAATCCCGGCTGCCGCTCTTTTACAACACCGTCGCCAATGTGGTCAACATCTTCCTGAACTGGGTGATGATCTACGGGCGTCTGGGCTGCCCGGCCCTGGGGGTGGAGGGCGCGGCCTGGGCCACGGTCATCGGCCAGTTGGTGGCCTTCGCCATCGCCCTGGTCATCGCCCTGGACCGGCGGCGCTACATCCACTTCGACCTCCGCCGGGGCGGGCTGCGCATGGAGCGGGGTCTGCTGGAAAACCTGCTGACCGTGGGCGTGCCCAGTATGGTGGAGCAGCTGCTGCTGCGCATCGGCATCATCCTCTATTCCAGAAGCGTGGCCGGGCTGGGGGACACGGACTTTGCCACGCACCAGGTCTGCATGAGCATCCAGGCTTTGAGCTTCCTGATGGGTCAGGCCTTCGCCAACGCCTCTACCACTTTGATGGGACAAAGCATCGGCAAAGGCCGCTACGACATGGCCGCCCTCTATGTGCGCCAGAGCCGGACCCTGGGCATCCTGGCCTCCCTGGTGCTGGGGGGCCTGCTGGTGGGCTTCAACCGGGACATCATCGCCACGTACAACGGCACCCCGGCGGTGGTGGACACCGGGGCGCAGATCCTGATCCTCCTGGCCGCCAGCCAGCCCTTCCAGGCCGACCAGTTCATCGCCTCCGGCGCCCTGCGCGGGGCGGGGGACACCCGCTTCACCGCCGCCGCCATCGCCGTCACGGTGCTGGGCGTCCGGAACCTCCTGGGCCTCCTGGCCATCCATGTGCTGGGCTGGGGCCTCTGGGGGGCCTGGATCGCCCTGATCGCCGACCAGTGCAGCCGCACGGTGCTGGTGGCCCTGCGCTACGCCGGGGGAAAGTGGAAGCTCGGCGCGGCGAAACGCTTCGCCAAAGCCGACGCGGTATAAACCGCCCCCGGAACGGCAGATACTGTTCCGGGAGGTGACCGCAATATGCGACAGACCGACGGGCAAAGCCCCCGCCCCGCCCGCAGCGGGACGGACCTGCGCCTGAACCCTCAGCACCGGCTCTGCCCCAGATTCGACGCGGAGAGCATCGCCGCTTATGAGGCCCCGGAACCGGGGGAGATGGGCTTCCGGGTGCTGGACAACTGCGCGGAAGAGCACATCCAGTAGCACCCGCAGACCCGGCGGGGCGTAAAAATTCACAGATTGTTTCTTGACAATCCCGCTTCCGGCTGAGATACTGGGAAAAAAGCCGGAAGCGGGTAAAAAAAGTCCAAAATTCCGGCTTGGGAGGCGCGATATGCGGGACAGGATCCTTCGTTTCATGGCGGGGCGCTACGGTACGGACCAGCTCAACCGCTTTCTCTCCGTCGCCGCGCTGGCGGTGCTGCTGCTGAACCTTTTCCTGCGCCTGGGGCTGCTGTGGCTGCTGGCGCTGGCGCTGCTGGGCTTCCTCTATTACCGCACGCTCTCCCGCGACCACGCGAAGCGGCGGGCGGAGAACGCCCGGTATCTGCAGCTTCGCAGCCGGGTGCTGGAGCCCTTCACCCAGCTGCGGGACCGCTGGCAGCAGCGGAAGGACTATGTCTTTTTCCGCTGTCCGGCCTGCCGCGCCATGCTGCGGGTGCCGCGGGGGAAGGGCAAGCTGCGGGTCACCTGCCGCAAGTGCGGCAACGCCTTTGAGCGAAAAAGCTGAACGGAGGGCAAGCGCGTGTTCGGATTTGTGGTGGCCAACGCCGAGGCCCTGACCGAGGCGCAGCGCGAGCGCTATCGCGGCTGCTACTGCGGCCTGTGCCGGGCGCTCAAGGCGCGCTTCGGGGAGCTGACGCGGCTGACGCTGAACTATGACATGAGCTTTCTGATCCTGCTGCTGAGCGGGATGTATGAGCCGGAGGAGACCGCCGCCGTCGGGCGCTGCGGCCTCCACCCTTTGCGCCCCCGGAGCTGGTGGCGCAGCAGCTTCACCGACTACGCCGCGGACATGACCGTGGCCCTGGCCTATTTCAACTGCCTGGACGACTACGCCGACGAGCATCGCCGCAGCGCCCTGGCCGCCTCCAAGCTGCTGCGGCGGCGCTATGCGGAGGTCTCCGCCCGCTGGCCGGAGCAGTGCGCCGCCATCGAGCAGGCCCTGGCCCGGCTGGGGGAGCTGGAGCGGACGGGCCGGGCGGACCCGGACGCGGCGGCGGGGTGTTCCGGCGCGCTGCTGGGGGAGCTCTTCGCCGTGCGGGAGGACCCGGTCTGGCAGGAGCGTCTGCGCGCCTTCGGGGAGGCGCTGGGGCGGCTGGTCTATCTGATGGACGCCTGCGTGGACCTGGAACACGACCGCCGCCGGGGCTGCTACAACCCCCTGCTGGGCGGGGACCGGGAAATGGACCGGGCGGAGCAGACCGAGATGCTGAAAATGCTGGCCGGGGACTGCGCCGCCGCCTTCGAGGCCCTGCCCATCGTGCAGGACGCGGACATTTTGCGGAACGTGCTCTACAGCGGCATTTGGAGCCAGTACGCGCTGGCGGAACAAAAGCGGGCGAAGGGGGAAACAGCCGATGCGTGATCCATACAGCGTCCTGGGCGTCTCGCCGGGGGCCAGCGACGAGGAGATCAAGGCCGCTTACCGCAAGCTGGCCAAGCAGTACCACCCGGACCTGAACCCGGGGGACGCCCGCGCGGCGGAGCGGATGAACGAGATCAACGCCGCCTATGACCAGATCAAAAACCCCCAGAACGCCAGCGCCCACAGCAGCGCCTCCGGGAACTGGAACGGCGGCAGCGCGGGCTGGAGCAACTGGGAGGGCTACGCCGGTTACGGCAGCGCCTACCAGAACCGGGAACAGACCGAGCGCAACGAGATCCGCGCCGCCCGCATCTACATCCGCACCCGCCACTTCACCGAGGCCCTGACCGCCCTCTCCGGCGTCCCCCTGAGCCAGCGGGACGGGGAGTGGTACTACCTCAGCGCCGTGGCCAACTACAACCTGGGCAACCGTGTCGCCGCCATGGACGCCGCCCGCCGCGCCTGCGAGCTGGCCCCCGGCAACGTCATGTACCGGGAACTCCTGGACCAGATCCAGAGCGGCGCCCGCAGCTACGACAGCATGGGCGAACAATTCGGCTTCCGCGCCGTCACCCCAACCACAGGCCGCTGGTGCCTGGGCGTCTTCGCGGCCAATCTGCTGCTGCGGTTGCTGTGCGGGAGAGGGGTGTTTTGCTGCTGAGCGTGTACAGCGAGCACAGGGGACGGTTCGAAACCGCTGAAAAAGTGCTTCAGAGCGCGGAAACGCATCCTCTGAAGCACATTGCGGGGACAAAGGTTCCAGTTTTCGCAGAGAAACAGGGAAATGCAAAAAATAGCTGCTCTACCAGGGCTGCTATCCTCTTTAGATTCACTGCAATGGCGGTAAATTTGGCTTGAAAGAGAACGCTACGCAAGCCCCAGCCTTTGGCCCGGGCCATTCCGTGGAAGCGTTTCATCTCCCCGTTCTTCCATTCATGCGCTGCACGTCTTCGATACTGTTCTTGAAACTCCGCGCTTTTTTGCCTCTGGCTC
>JAFYIF010000249.1 GCA_017538775.1 Oscillospiraceae bacterium
ATTTATTTCGCGCCTGCGGGCGCGAAACTCTGCGAGGCAGCGGGGGATTCTTCGATTCGCAATGACAGAATATCAATAATATGTTGAGTATAAAGGAGAACACCAATGATCATCCGTGACAAGCAGTTTGACGTGAAGAATTATGAAGTGGATTTCTGTGGCCGTCCGCTGAAGATGCAGGTGGGGAAGATGGCCGAGCTGTGCAACGGCGCGGTGCTGGTCAGCTATGGCGAGACCGTGATCCTCGTGACCTGCACGGCCTCCGCCCGGCCCAAGGACGGCATCGACTACTTCCCCCTGAGCGTGGACTTCAACGAGAAGCTCTACGCCGTGGGCCGCATCCCCGGCTCCTTCATGCGCCGGGAGGGCAAGCCCAGCCTGCCCGCCGTGCTGGCCAGCCGCCTGATCGACCGGCCCATGCGCCCCCTGTTCCCCTCCGACCTGCGCAACGACGTGATCATCTCCTGCGAGGTGCTGAGCGTGGACCGGGACTGCTCCCCGGAGATCACCGCGATGATCGGGGCCTCCGCCGCCGTCAGCATCTCCGACGTGCCCTTCAACGGCCCCATCGCCGGCATCGTCCTGGGCTGGGACGGGGAGAAGTACCTGTTCAACCCGACGAAGGCGGAGCGGGAGACCAACCGCATGATCACCACCATCGCCGCCACGCACAAGAAGATCGTCATGATCGAGTCCGAGGCCAGGGAGGTCCCGGAGGACGTGATGTATGAGGGCATCGTCCAGGCCCACGCCCAGCTCCAGGGCGTACTGGACCTGATCGACCGCATGGTGGCCGAGGTGGGCAAGCCCAAGTTCGACTACGTCCATGCCAGCTTCGACCAGGAGCTCTTCGACGCCATCTGCGCCGACTTCCTGGACGAGGCGAAAAGCTGCATGGACACCGACGACAAGAACGTGCGGGAGGCCCGCTGGAACGTCATGGTGGACCACTGGCACGAAACGTATCTGGAGACCCACCCCGACATGGATCAGTATCTGGACGAGATCACCTATAAGCTCCAGAAGAAGATCGTCAAGGCCTGGCTGCTGGAGGGGCACCGGGTGGACGGCCGCGCCCTGAACGAGATCCGCCCCCTGGCCGCCGAAGTCGCCCTGATCCCCAACGTCCACGGCAGCGCCCTGTTCACCCGGGGTCAGACCCAGGTGCTGAGCATCGCCACGCTGAACACCCTCTCCATGGCCCAGAAGCTGGACACCATCTGGGAGGAGGAGAGCAAGCGCTTCATGCACCACTACAACATGCCCCCCTACTCCACCGGCGACGCCCGGGCCGCCCGGAGCACCAGCCGCCGGGAGCAGGGCCACGGCGCCCTGGTGGAGAAGGCGCTGGAGGCGGTCATCCCGGCGGAGGAGGATTTCCCTTACGCCATCCGCGTGGTCTCCGAGGTCCTCTCCTCCAACGGCTCCACCAGCCAGGGCAGCGTCTGCGCCGCCACCATGGCCCTGATGGACGCGGGCGTGCCCATCAAGACCCCCGTGGCGGGCATCTCCTGCGGCCTGATCCAGGACGGGGACGACTACACCTGCTTCATCGACATCCAGGGCGTGGAGGACTTCCACGGCGAGATGGACTTCAAGGTGGCGGGCACCCGCGCCGGGATCACTGCCATTCAGATGGACCTGAAAAACGACGGCCTGAAGCACGAGATCGTCAAGACCGCCTTTGAGATGACCCGGGAGGCCCGCTTCGACATCCTGGACCGCATCATGCTCCCGGCCATCCCCGCCCCCCGGAAGGAGCTGGCCAAGACCGCGCCGAAGATGATCCAGATGAAGATCAACCCGGACAAGATCCGGGAGGTCATCGGCTCCGGCGGCAAGGTCATCCAGAAGATCACCGCCGACACCGGCACCAAGATCGACATCAACGACGACGGCACCATCTACATCGCCTCCGAGGACATCGAGGCCTGCCGCGCCGCCCGCACCATCATCGAGAACATCGTCTTCGAGCCGGAGGTGGGCAAGCTCTACTACGGCAAGGTGGTCCGCATCATCCCCATCGGCGCCTTCGTGGAGCTGGCCCCCGGCAAGGACGGCATGGTCCACATCAAGGACCTGGAGTACCGTCGCACCGAGAAGGTGGAGGACGTGCTGAACATCGGCGACATGACCTGGGTCAAGGTCACGGAGATCGACGACCGGGGCCGCGTCAACCTGAGCCGCAAAGAGGCCATCCGCGAGCGCGAGCGCCTGGGTCTGCGGGACTGAACGGAAACGCGCAATTCAAAATCCAGAGAGCACCAAAGCGGCGCTCTCTGGATTTTTTCGGTCCCCGCGTTCCCGTGCGCCAGCCCCTACGCGGATTCCATTTCGCACAGCGCCAGGTTTTCCACATGGATCAGGCCCTTTTTCTCCCTACGCAGGGCCAGCTCCACAAAGTCGCGGGTCTTGCCGACATAGCCCTTGTTATAACAGATCAGATAGTCGCTGGTTTTAATCATGTGTTCGTTCGCCTTGACGATTGCAAAGAGTTTCGGCACTTTCTCCATCCCCGGCGGGTAATAGCTGCCGTCGTATTCGTCCCTGCTCTCGTCCATGTGTTCATATGGGTAATATGGCAACAGCAGGACAAGCCGCACGTCGGGATGCTGCGCTTTCGCGTTTCTGACCGCGTGGGCCGCCATGCGGTCGAAGGCTCCGTAGCGTCCGACAACAAACTCCGTCACGCCGTTTTTCGCGATATGCCGCTCTATGGCTTCGGCCAAACATGGCGCGATCTCTTCCGGCGCGTCCCGGTGCCCGATCAGGAAGCAAGTGCTCATAGCTCCTTCTCTTTCTGCGTGGAGTTTACCCGAATATGGGTTACTCGGATTATATGCTGTCTTTGCGAAACAGTCAACCCGTATTCGGGTTATTTCACCCCTGGCCGCCCTTATGATAGGTTCAACCCGGAAATGGGTAATCCTATCACGAGGGCAGCAGCATGGAATACGCAGAAATATATGTGCACCGAATCCGAAAACTCTGCAAAAGCCGCGGGATCTCCATCAACAAATTGGCGACCATGAGCGATGTGAAGCAGTCCACCCTCGACAACATCATGCAGGGAAACACGAAAAATCCGAGAGTCCAAACGCTGCACAAGCTCGCGCTGGCGTTCAATCTGACCCTTTCGGAGTTTCTGGATTTTGAAGAGTTGAACGATTATTCGTTCGACGACGATTCCGACGATTGACCCGTGCGTGTTACCCTGAGACGCAATTCCGCGCCGTCCGCGATCCGGGCGGCGCGGATTTTTTTCGGCAGACGGACGGCCCCGCTCTTTCTTGACAGTCGGAAGCGTCTATGCTAGAGTAAAGCCCAGAGTTTTTTGTTCGATTCTGCCGCAAACGCCGTGTTTCAGGGGGAAAACTGCCGTGCCGGACATTCAGACTTTTTTGATCGTGTGTCCGCTGGTGCTGCTGGCCGGGTTTGTGGACGC
>JAFYIF010000250.1 GCA_017538775.1 Oscillospiraceae bacterium
TCACCTTCCGGCGCAATCGCAACCCGTCGATTGTAGGGAGCGCCGACCCCGGCGCGCCGCAGCACCGCGCCCCTTACAACCACACCCCCAGGCGAATCCGCACCACTCCCGCCGCACCCACAACAAAGCCGTCCCCCCGCAAACCCGCAGGGAGACGGCCAACCATTTTCAACCCGCGCAACCGGCGCACGATCTCCGCCCGACGCAACCTGCCCCGGCGATCCCTCCGGCCCCGCTGGCATCCGCTCCAACCGCAGCCCCCGCCTCAGCGCTCCAGCCACTGCGTGGCCGCCGCTGCCGCTGTCGCGCCGTCGGCCACGGCGGTGGTGAGCTGGCGGACGGCCTTGCCGCGGCAGTCCCCGGCCACGAAGACCCCCGGCGTGCGGGTAGTGCAGTCCTCCCCGGCACGGAAGTAGCCCGCCTCGTCCGTCTCGGCCAGCATACTGAACACCTCGCCCACCGGCACCTGCCCCACGGCCAGGAACAGGCCGTCCACCGGGAGGCTCTCATGCTCCGGGCTGCCCGCCACGTTCAGGGTCAGGCCCCGGAGCGCGCCGTTTTGCTCCCAGAGTTCCGCCACCGTGCGCCCGAAGCGGACGGAGATGTTCGGGCGGGACAGGACCTGCTCGACCAGCGCCTGCTGGCCCCGGAAGCGGTCCCGCCGCACCAGCATCGTCACCTGATTGCACAGGTTGGAGAGAAACAGCGCGTCCTGCAAAGCGGTGTTGCCGCCGCCCACCACGGCCACGTCCCGCCCGGCGAAGAAGGCCCCGTCGCACAGGGCGCAGTAGCTGATGCCGCTGCCGATCAGCGCTTCCTCCCCCGGCAGCCCCAGACTGCGGTGGGCCACGCCGGTGGCCAGGATCAGGGCCCGGGCGCTGTGGCTCCCCGCGTCGGTGCTCACAAGAAAGCTCCCGTCCGCCCGGACCTCGGCCCGCAGCGCGTCCTCGTACAGAAGTTCCGCCCCCTGCTGCTCCGCCTGCTCCTGGAGCCGTGCGGCAAAGTCCATGCCGCTGAGGTGGGGCAGACCGGGATAGTTCTCCACCAGCGGCGAGTTGACGATCTGCCCGCCGGGCACAGCGCGCTCCAGCACAGCGCAGCGCTTCCCCGCCCGGGCAGCATACAGCGCGGCAGTCAAGCCCGCCGGGCCGCCGCCAATGATCAGGATGTCGTACATGGTGATGCTCCTTTCGTTGATGAGTGTGGTGTGTTGGTGTTCGGGTTTTTCAAAAAGTGGTGAAGACAGATTGCCGGGCCGCGTTTTTGTTTTTCAGAACAGTATTGTTAGATTTTCAAGTATGGAATCTTGAAGTATGGAATCCTGAGCGCTTCCAGGTGGGCGATCTGTTCATTCTGATCGTAGCTCCGAGTATCGTCCGGAAGAATTGCCCCGATCAAATCCGCCCCGGACAAATCCGCCCCGATCAAATCCGCCCCGGACAAATCCGCCCCGCGCAAATCCGCCCCGCGCAAATGCGCCCCGGACAAATGCGCCCCGCGTAAATCCGCCCCGGACAAATGCGCCCCGTACAAATGCGCCCCGGACAAA
>JAFYIF010000251.1 GCA_017538775.1 Oscillospiraceae bacterium
ACTGGCGGATATCCGGCAACGGCTCAAGGAAGGCCGGCCTTGCCGCGTGGTGTCCACGTCGCTGATCGAGGCGGGCGTGGACGTGGATTTCCCCGCCGTCTACCGGGAGATGGCCGGATTGGACTCCATCCTTCAGGCGGCGGGGCGCTGCAACCGGGAGGGGAAACGAAAGCCGGAGGACAGTGTGGTCACCGTCTTTGAGGGGGTCTCCGCCGTGCCGCAGCTTCTGCGGGTCAACATCGGCGCGGCAAAGGAGACCCTGCGGGCGGGCGCGGACCCGGCGGAGCCGGAAACGGTGGCGCGATATTTCCGAAAGTATCGCTCTCTGATGCAAGCCAGCTCTCTGGACAAATATGAGGTCATCCGTTCCTTTGCACGGGGCATCGCCGGGAACGCGCTCCCGTTCCGCACGGTGGCGGAGCGCTTTCACCTGATCGACGACCGGAGCGTCACGGTCTACATCCCGCAGGGGGAGGGAGCGGCGTTGCTGCGGCGCTATGAGGCAGGGGAGCGCTCCCGCGCCCTGTTCCGGGAGCTGGGACAGTACAGTGTCAGTGTCTATCCGCAGCAGGAGCGGGCGCTGCTGGAGCGCGGCGTGCTGACGCCTCTGGACGAGCAGAGCGCGATTTTGCGGGACATCGCCCTCTATGACCCGAAGCTGGGCCTGACGACGGGAGATGAGACGCAGCCGCTGTCTCTTCTGCTGGTTTGATTTGTTATTTGTTGAATTGATCCGAAAAATAGCAGTTTTTTGAATTTACGCAACGGGAGTTTTATGCTATGATGAATGTAATTGATCGGAAAGGAGTGGTTTGGTGTCGATTCAATTGGAGGTCTGGGGCGATTACGCCTGCTTTTCCCGCCCGGAGATGAAAGTCGAGCGGGTCAGCTACGACGTGATCACCCCTTCCGCCGCCCGCGGGCTGATCGAGGCGATCCTGTGGCATCCGGGAATGCGCTGGATCATCGACCGCATCCAGGTCTGCGCCCCGATTCGCTTCACCAACATCCGGCGCAACGAGGTGAAAGACGTGGTCTCCGCCCGCACGGCAAAGGCGGTGATGGAGCGCGGACGCGGCGCGCTGTATCTGGCGACGCCGGAGAGCATCCAGCAGCGGGCGGCGCTGATCCTGCGGGATGTGCGCTATGTCATCGACGCGCACTTTGAGCTGACGGAGCGGGCAGCGCCCAGCGACAACTGCGGAAAGTTTCAGGAGATGGCCCGGCGGCGCATGGAAAAGGGCCAGTTCTACCACCAGCCCTGCCTGGGCGTGCGGGAGTTTCCGGCGCGCTTCCGGCTGTGTGAGGCGCGCCCGCCCTGTCCCGAGGAACTGCTGGGGGAGCGCGACCTGGGCTGGATGCTGCTGGACCTGGATTACAGCGACCCCGCCGACATCCGCCCGATGTTTTTCCGCGCCCGGATGCGCGACGGCGTGATCGAGGTTCCCGATCCCCGGAGCCGGGAGGTGACGCGATGATTTTGCAGGCTTTGACCCAGTATTTTGAGGCGCTGGCGGAGCGGGGTGAGATTGCCAGGCCGGGTTGGACTAGGACAAAGGTCAGCTATGCCCTCTGCATCGACGAACAGGGGGAGCTGGAACAGTTGATCCCGCTTTTGGAGGACAAGGGAGGGAAGAAGCCCCAGCCGCCGCAGTTCGTCCTGCCTGCTCCCGTCAAACGCACGTCGGGCGTGGCGGCCAACTTTCTGTGGGACAATGCCGGGTATCTGCTGGGCCTGGACGCCAAGGGAAAGCCGGAGCGGAGCGCCGCCTGCTTCGCGGCCTGCCGTGCGCTCCATCATGATCTGCTGGACGGGGTGGAGAGCGAGACCGCCCGGGGCATTCTGGCCTTCCTGGACCGTTGGGACCCGGCGCACTCGGCGGAGCATCCCCTGTTGCAGGAGGAAAAACCCGGTCTTCTGGCGGGCGGAAATCTTTTGTTCCGTATCAACGGCATGTTCGCCCACGAGGACCCGGAGATCAGAATGCGCTGGCAGACGCGATTCAGCCGACGGGAAGGTCAGCGCGGTCAATGCCTGGTCACCGGAACGTCGGATGCCATCGCGGAGGTCCATCCCGCTGTCAAAGGCGTGGACGGCGCGCAGTCCAGCGGCGCGGCCCTGGTCTCCTTCAACGCGCCGGCCTTCTGTTCCTATGGCAGGGAACAGAGCTTCAACGCCCCGGTGGGGAAATACGCCGCGTTCGCCTACACTGCCGCGCTGAACCATCTGCTGAGTGATCGGAAGTCGGTACAGAAGATCGGGGACTGCTCCGTGGTCTGCTGGGCGGAGGGCGCGGAGCCCCAGTACCGCGCCTTTGCGCTGGGGGCGCTGTTCGGCGCGGAGACGGAGGACTTCACGGAAGACGACCTGCGGGACGCGGTGAAAAAGCTGGCGCATGGTCAGCACTTGCCGGAGCGGAAGCTGGACCCGGAGCGCCGTTTTTACATCCTGGGCCTGTCGCCCAACGCGGCGCGGCTCTCCGTCCGATTCTTTTACCGGGATAGCTTCGGGAACCTGATGAAA
>JAFYIF010000252.1 GCA_017538775.1 Oscillospiraceae bacterium
CCCCCCGCGCCAGAGACGCGATGGCCTCCGGCTGGTCCCCCGCCGGGGCAAACTTGCTGACCACCTTCCACTCCGCCATACCGCTCCTCCTTGCGCTGTGATAATGAAAAAGTATATACCATCGGGGGAAAAATGAAAAGCCCCGGAGGAAGATTTTCCGGAGACAAGGAGGGAATTGTAGGGAAACCGTTCGCCGGAATCCGACAGAATCCGCGTCCCCGGCGCAAAAAAGCCCTTTACAGTTTGTTCACACCTTGCTATAATAGCGCGGTAAAGCGTGAAAGTGCGGCGGGGCCGCACGGGAACAAACGAAACCGAATTGAGGAGGATCATTTCATGAGAAGGAAGCAAATCCACGGCAGGCACCTGATCGTCACGCTGGCGATCTGCGTGGTCCTGCTCCTGACGCTGAGCGTCGTGGCTCTGGCCGACGCGGAGGAGGCGGCGGAGAGCCAGCCGGCGCTGTACGGCACCTTCTGGGCCCTGGTGCCGCCCATCCTGGCCATTGTGCTGGCGCTCATCACCAAGGAGGCCTACTCCGCCCTGTTCATCGGCGTCATCGCCGGGGCGCTGCTGGCCACGAAGGGCGCGCCCGTCCCGGCGCTGAACTACGTCGTCAGCGACGGCCTGATCGCCGCCATTGAGGGCAACGCGGGCATTTTCCTGTTCCTGGTGCTGCTGGGCATCATCGTGGGCCTGGTGAACCTCTCCGGCGGCTCGGCGGCCTTCGGGCGCTGGGCGGAGCGGAACATCAAGACCCGGGTGGGCGCGCAGCTGGCCACCTTCGCCCTGGGCGTGCTGATCTTCATCGACGACTATTTCAACTGCCTGACCGTGGGCTCCGTCATGCTCCCGGTGACTGACGGCCACCGCATCAGCCGCGCCAAGCTCAGCTATCTGATCGACGCCACCGCCGCCCCCATCTGCATGATCGCCCCGGTCAGCTCCTGGGCCGCCGCGGTCTCCGGCGTGGCCTCCGACATGGACACCGGCATCTCCGGCATCCAGCTGTTCATCCGCGCCATTCCCTATAACTTCTACTCCCTGATGACCTTCGTCTTCATCATCGGCCTGGTCGTGATGAAGTTCGACTACGGCCCCATGCGCGTCCACGAGATGAGCGCCCGCCTGAACGGAGACCTGGGCGGTCTGGAGGGCAGCCAGGTGGAGCAGGGCAGCCCCCGGGGCCGGGTCATCGACCTGGTGCTCCCGGTGCTGGTGCTGATCGTCAGCTGCATCCTGGGGATGCTCTACGTCGGCGGCTTCTTCGGCGCCGACTGGTGGGGCGGCACGGACTGCGTCGGGGACTTCATCGGCGCCTTCGGCAACACGGACGCCACCGTGGCCCTGCCCTGGGGCAGCATCATCGCCCTGATCGTCATCGTGATCTATTTCCTCTGCCGCCGGACCCTGAGCTTCAAGCAGGCCATGGAGTGCGTGCCCAAGGGCTTCGTCGCCATGGTGCCCGCCATGACCATCCTGACCCTGGCCGTGTCCCTGAAGAACATCACCAACAACCTGCTGGGCTCCGCGGTCTTCGTGAAGGGCGTGATGGACGGGGCCGCCCCCGGGCTGGAGAACCTGCTGCCCGCCGTCATCTTCCTGGTGGCCGTGGTGCTGGCCTTCGCCTCCGGCACCAGCTGGGGCACCTTCGGCATCCTGATCCCCATCGTCCTGGGCGTCTTCCCCGCCGACAGCGAGCTGCCCATCATCGGCATCTCCGCCTGCCTGGCCGGCGCCGTCTGCGGCGACCACTGCTCCCCCATCTCCGACACCACCATCATGGCCTCCGCCGGCGCGCAGGTGGAGCACATCAAGCACGTCTCCACCCAGCTGCCCTACGCCATGACCGTGGCCGCCGTGAGCTTCCTCACCTACATCGCCGCCGGTTACATCCAGAACCCCTGGATCAGCCTGGCCATCGGCACGGTGCTGACCGTCGTGGCGCTGCTGGTGCTGCGGGCCACCACGCGGGAAAAGGACGCGCAGGAGGCATAAACATATCCACACAGGACCCCAACGCGGGCGGCCACCCATGCCGCCCGCGTTTTTCCATAAAGATTGACGCCCGCTGCTTTGTCGCAGCGGGCGTCCTGCCAGGGAAAAAGGAAAAGAAAAGAGAGAGGATGAAAAAGAATGAAAGCTATTTCAGTGTTCAGCGATAGCTGAAGGGGAAGAGCTGGGAGAAGAAGTCCTCGTAGGAGTCGTAGCCCTCTCCGAAGTCGAAGCCGAAGCCCTCCCCGAAGTTGAAGCCGTAGCCGTTGCCGCCCTGGTCCTCGCGTCCGGTCTGGTTTTCCTCCGCGCTCGGGGTCTCCGCCGCCTCGTCGGGCACGTCCTCGTCAAAGGTGAGGCTCAGGGTCAAAATCTCGCCGCTGCGGAAGACCTTGAGTTCCACGGTGTCCCCGGCCTGGTAGTCCCGCTTGGCGCGGATCAGGTCGTCCCGGGAGGCGATGGTTTTGCCGCCCAGCTCGATGATGATGTCGCTGGCCTGGAGCCCGGCGGCCTCGGCGGCGCTGCCCTCGATCACGGAGGCCACGATGGCGCCCTGCCGGAGCCCGTAGTACTGGGCGGCGGCGGCGGAGACCGTGTCCACGGTGATGCCGATGCTGGCCTTGCCGTGTACGTAACCGTCGGAGATCAGGTCCCGGGCGATGGCCACTGCGTCGTTGATCGGGATGGCAAAGCCCAGGCCCTCCACGCCGGTGGAGGCGTATTTCGCGGTGGCGATGCCGATGACTTCGCCCCGGCTGTTGTAGATCGGGCCGCCGGAGTTGCCGCTGTTGATGGCCGCGTCGATCTGGAACATGTTGATGGTGACGCCGCTCGAGCCGTCGGAGGTGCTGATCTCCCGGTCCGTGGCGGAGATCATGCCGCTGGTCATCGTGAACTCCAGCTCGCCCAGGGGGTTGCCCACGGCGTAGACCGTCTCGCCCACCCGGATGCGGTCGCTGTCGCCCAGGGTCACGGGGGACAGGCCGGAGGCGTCGATCTTCAGCACGGCCACGTCGTTGTCGGCCTCATAGCCCACCACCTGGGCGTCGTACTCGCTGCCGTCGCCCAGCAGCACCTTCACCTGATAGCCGCCGTTGACGGCGTCCTCAATGACATGGTGGTTGGTGAGGATGTAGCCGTCCTCGCTGATGAGGAAGCCGCTGCCCTTCACCGCGCCGGAGACCGGACGGCCCCAGACGTTTTTCGTGGTGATCTCGGTGGTGACGGCCACGGTCTGATTCAGGGCCAGCTCGTAGTAGAGTTCCGTGGCGCTCTTCTGGCCGCCGTCGGAGACAAGGTTCGTGCTGACCGCGGTGGCGCTCTCCCCCTCGGCGGGGGCGGCCACGTTCAGGACCACGCCGCTCTCGGCGCGGGTCTCCGGCGCGGCGCTGCTGCCGCTGCCCAGCAGACCGGGCAGCCAGCCGCCCAGGATGCCGCCCAAAATCGCGCAGACCAGGCAGGCCGCGATCAGGCCCAGGACGGAGACGCCGCGGCGGGGCTCCCTGGTCTTCTTCTCCGGCGGGGGCGTGCAGTGATAGGTCTTCGGAATCGCCGCGGCCTCGCTGGCCGGGACGTAATTGGCGTCGGAATAGGCGGGCCGGGGGGCCGTTTCCTCCGGGCCCGGCGTCTCCTGCGCCGATGTCGGCATGGTCCAGACGCCGCTGGATTCGCTCTTGCGCTCCCACTCGTTCATGTCGTTCCGCCTCCGTTTTTTGTTTCGTTTGGATTGTCCTCAGCTTAGCATCCACTTGTGAAAATTACATGAACAAAGACCGAACGATTTTTGAATTTCGGGCCGAAAAGGGGCGGCGCTCCCCCTTGCGCGGCGCGGCGAATGGTGCTATGATACGGGAGTATATCAAAAAAGAAAGAAAGGTGTTGTTTTCATGCTATCCACAGTCCTCACGGAATCGGAAACGGTCCTGGACGAGAACGTCATCTCCGACATCGGGGAGAAGACCACCGGCGCGGTGCAAGGCTTTTTGCAGTCCCTGGGTCTGGGCGCGGCCTCCTCGGTGCTGAGCGCGATCCTGGTCTTCGTCCTCTGCCTGGTGGTGGTCAAGGTCCTGAGCCACCTGGCCGACAAGCTGCTGACCCACACCAACTTCGGCAGCGAGCTGGTGCGCCGCTTCCTCAAGACGGCCATCAAGATCGTTCTCTGGGCCATCGCCATCGTCATCATCGCCGGCTCCCTGGGCATCCCCACCGCCTCCCTGGTGGCGGTCATCAGCATCGCCGGTCTGGCTTTGAGCCTGTCCATGCAGAACATCCTGTCCAACCTCTTCTCCGGCGTCACCCTGCTGATCACCCGTCCCTTTGACGTGGGCGACTTCGTCAGCATCGGCAGCAATTCCGGCTCCGTCCACAGCATCGGCCTGTTTTACACCACCATCACCACCCCGGACAAGCGCATCGTCACCCTGCCCAACAGCGACGTGGCCTCCGACGCCGTCACCAACTACAGCCGCGAGCCCCTGCGCCGCCTGAGCTTCCAGTTCGGCACCGAGTACAGCGACTCCACCGAGAGCGCCATGACCGCCCTGCGGGAAGCCATTGCCAACTGCGATCTGATCGTCAGCGAGCCGGAGCCCATCCTCTACATCAGCGACTTCAAGGACTCCTATATCGAATACACCGCCCTGGTCTGGGCCAAGAACGCGGACTACTGGCCGCTCACCTTCCAGTTCAACGAGCTGGTGCGCAAGAGCTTCGACCGCAACAACGTCCATATGAGCTACAACCATCTGAATGTTCATATGGTGCCCTGATGTTTCGCTTCAAAACCGCTTCGCCGGGTTTTGAAGCGAGTGCGCTGCGCGGGCGCCCCCTTTGGGGACACTCGCGCAGCGAGAAGTATTTTTTACGGGGCAAGGCCCCGCAAAAAATGGATTTGGATTTCTCGCGCCCGCGGGCGCAAAACTTGAGCAGACGACGGGGGCTGACAGAGCATGAGACATAGAGACAGGATTCGGCGGCTGTTTGCGCTGCTGGTATCGCTTCTGCTGCTGCTGAGCCTCTGCGCCTGCGGCGAGACGGAGAGCGGGCCGTACCGGGCCCTGGCGGAGCTGGGGGAGAAGCGCTACAGCCTCATCTGCCGCCGGGGGGACCGGCTGGCCCCGCTGATCGACGCGGCCATGTACGCCCTCTGGACCGACGGGCGGCTCTCCGGGGCCTCCCTCCGCTGGCTGGGGCAGGACAGCATCGCCCTTTCTGGCGGCGACCCGGCGGAGGCCCTGCCCGGCGCCCAGGAGGGCGAGGAGGGCCAAAGCGTCCGCACGCTGATCTTCGGCGTGGAGCGGGACTTCGACCCGATGAGCTATGAGAGCGGGGAAGACCTGGTGGGCATGAGCGTGGACATCGGCCTGGCCGTGGCCGAGCTGCTGGGCATGGAGGCGGCCTTCCAGCCCATCTCCCCGGCGGAGGTGGCCACGCAGCTGGCCTCCGGGAACATCGACTGCGCCCTGGGCTTCGACCCGGCGGAGGTGGACGGGGAGAAATACTCCGTGGGCGTCTGCTATCTGACCAGCACCATGGTGCTGGCCGCCCGCACCGAGAGCCCGATCCGCTCCCTGGCCGACCTGAAGGACCTGCGCATCGGCACCATCGAAGACCCCCTGCTGTCCAACGCCATCCGGGACAACAGCCAGATCACCCGCTACGCCTCCGGCGCCACGGTCTACCTGACCCCGGGCCGCTGCATGGAAGCCCTGGACAAGGGCTGGTGCGCCGCCGTAGCCATGGACCGCATCATGCTGGAGCGGCTGATCTGAACAAAAAACGCTTCCACAAATGACAAACCCGCCCCGTTTCCGAACTACACGCGGAAACAGGGCGGGTTTGATCTGTATCTCCCGCTCAGCCGGAGATGCTGACGGTGCGGGTGGCGGGGTCCCAGCTGACCTGGCGGCCAAAGAACTCCGCCAGATAGCGGACCGGAGCGAAGCAGCGGTTGCGGGCGATGCTGGCCGGGGTGTCCATCTGGACCACGCTGCCGTCGCTGGCCACGGCGGTGTAGCTGCCGATGGGGAAGGTCAGGCTGCGCTGTCCGTCGGAGAAGGAGGCGGTGCGGGTGTAGGCGTTCCAGTTCGCGCTCAGGCCCAGCAGCGCCGCCACGGCGCTCAGGGGCACCATGACCCGGTTGCCCTCGATGAAGGGGGCGGCGTCCGTCCAGGCGACCATGCGGCCTCCGACGCAGACCTTGATCTCCGCCGCCCGGGCGGCGGCGTAGTCCCGCAGGGCCTGCTCCAGCTGCCAGCCGTCCCGCCAGTCTCCCCGCAGGAAGAGCATGTCCGCCAGCCCGCTGGAGGCGCTCAGCAGCACGTTCAGGTCCGGGTCGGCCAGGCGGTAAACCTCGATGGGATCGCTTCTCATCCATTCGGGCAGGCTGACCAGCGTGTCGTTCAGCCGGGAGCCGTTGAAGGGATCGAACAGGCCCTCGGCGAAGGGCTCCGGGGCGATGGTCCCGTCGGAGAGGTGATAGAGCCGGAACACCTCGGCAAAATCGGAATAATAGGAGCCCTGACTCTGCACCACGACGCCGTTTTCCCCGGCGCGCAGCAGCGCCGTGATCCAGGCGGTGCGAACCAGCTTCCCGCCGGAGATCATGTACACGCTGTCGTCATACTCGTATTCGATGGCGTTGTTCTCCGCGTTCCAGAGCTGGCCCCGGGCGATCCAGAGCATGGGCTGTCCCCCCGCGTTGAACAGGGCGGCCTTGACCACCGGCATGGTCTCCGCCTCCGCCCGCAGCCTGTCCGCGAAGGCCAGGGCGTCCGCCGCGCTCAGGGCGCAGCTCTCGTCCGCCCCCACGCAGCCGGTCCGCTGGAGCATCTCCAGCCGCGTCGCGCCCCGCAGGTCCTCTTCCGCCAGCGTCTGGGCGGACATGGTCAGGCACAGCCCCAGCGCCAGCAGCAGCGCCGCCAGGCGGCGCCAGTTTCTTCGTCTCATCTTCCGTTCCTCCTCATTCCTCTTTTTTTGTCCTCTCTTCCGATGCCCCCGCCCTCCGCCCGCTGTCGTGGACGGGGGCGGAGGGAAGGATGTAAAAAATTTTTTCAAATGCCAAAATAACGCTTGCTTTTTTCGGCGCTGCGTGCTATGATACTTGAGCGCTTGAGCGTATGAGCGCCGTTAGCTCAGCTGGATAGAGTGTCTGGCTACGGACCAGAAGGTCAGGGGTTCGAATCCCTTACGGCGTGCCATGCAGGTTCCGGTTTCTCAGGAGACCGGAACCTTTTTTTCTTCCGATTTCCTTCCGAGCCGCGCCATCCAGATATTAAAGTTTTATTACATACATTTATCATAATATCGTTTCCACAATTTGTCAAGAGGAAACTTCCGCTTTTTTTGGCGTTTTTGCAAAAAGAACGAAAAAATGCCTCCCATACGGCCCCGGAGGGGAGAAAAAAACGCGCTGTCGGTTCGTTTGC
>JAFYIF010000253.1 GCA_017538775.1 Oscillospiraceae bacterium
ATGTTTGCCGGAAACCGCGTTTTCGGCAAACATACCGCTCGCGGAGCGAGTGTCCCCGCCTCGGGGGCGCGAGCGCAGCGCAGCCTTTTCGATTCAGAACCCAGCGAAGCGGTTCTGAATCGAGAATTGTTTAAATGGTCTCGCCGCCCTGGAGGGCGTTGTCCGCCGCCGTGTAGCGCCCGGCCACCTTGACCATCGGGCAGGCCCCCCGGAGGGCGGAGAGCATCCGGCGGCCATTTTCGGAGCCGTCGTCCCCCTCGGCCTCGGCGTAGAAGTAGTAGTGCCAGGGCAGGTGCTTCATGGGCCGGGAGCGCAGCACCCGCAGGTTGAAGCCGTAGGCGCTGATGATGTTGATGGCCTTGGCCAGGCCCCCGGCCTCGTCCTTCACGGTGAACAGCAGCAGGAAGGCCCCGCCCTCCCGCTTCTCGGCGGGCCGGGACTCCGCCCGGGCGAAGACGGCAAAGCGGGTGGTGTTGGCGCTGCTCTCGTGGATGTCGTGGTCCAGCAGCGCCAGGCCGTAGAGCTGCGCGGTCTCCCGGCTGGCGATGGCGGCCAGGCTGGGGTCTCCCAGTTCCGCCACCTCCCGGGCGGCCATGGCGGTGTTGGGGGCGGAGCGGGCCGTCAGCCCGCGGCGCTGGAGATAGCCCCGGCACTGGGACAGGGCCTGGGGGTGGCTGAGCACCGTGCGCACGTCCTCCAGCCGCGCCCCCGGCAGCCCCAGCAGGTTCTGGCTGATGGACAGGTCGTAGACCCCGTTGACGTACAGGGAGCCGGACAGCATCAGGTCCAGCACCTGGCCCACCTCCCCGGCGTAGCTGTTCTCGATGGGCAGCACGGCCACGTCGCAGTCCCCGGCCTCCACGCTGGCGTAGGCCGCTTCAAAGGAGGGGAAGGGGCAGAGGCTCCCCTCGGGGAAGATGCGCCCGGCGGCGATCTGGGCAAAGGCCCCTTCCACGCCGCAGTAGGCCACCTGCAGCCCCGCGATCAGCCGCTGCTGCCAGCGCTTGCTCAGTTCGATGGCCTCCCGCAGAAAGCGGACGTAGAACTCCCGCAGCTCCGGGTCCTCAACAAGCGCCCCGCGCCCGGCGATGACCCGCGCCTCCTGCTCCCGGTCCTCGATGGGCAGGCCCCGGGCCCGCTTGTAGTCCGCCACGGCCCGCACCGCCTCCATCCGCCGGACAAACAGCCCGGCCATGGCCTCGTCCACTTCCCGGATGATCTCTCGCGCCTCGCTCAGTTCCATGGTCTCCCTCCGTATAAAAGACCGGCTCTGTCCGAATACAGAGCCGGTCTGGGCTGTCGTTCGCTGTACCGCTCAGGTTCGGACCGCGCAGGAGCGCCGGGTGCCAAAAGAATAGCCCCCAAAAAAGCGGACAAACACAAAGCGAACAAACGCCGCAGCGCGGGAATCCCCCTGCTTCATGTCAGAACGCCTCCTTTTCCGGTCGGGTCAGCTGTCGAATGAAGTGAATATAGCACGGGTTTGAATATTTGTCAAGGAAAAAGTCGAGGGAGGGGGGCTGCTGCGGCGCAGCTCAGACGCCGCCGCAGCCCCGGTGGTTTCACTCAGCGCAGGTCCACGCTCGCCGCCAGCGGGGCGGAGTTGGTTCTGTTTACCAGAAAGGCCCGGTAATATGCGGCCTGGCCCTCCGGCAGAGGGATACTGGCGGTGTATATCCCCGCCTCCGCCGTGGCGCTCAGGCTGCCGGACCGCACGCCCAGGCAGCGCCCGGAGGCGTCCACGGCGGCGACCAGCACCTGGACCTGGTTGCGCTCCACGCCCGCCAGGCGCACGCGCAGCGCCGCGTTGGAGCCGCTGCGGGTGAAGCCGAGGAACTCGTTGCCCGCAGCTTCGGAGATGGTGACGTCGGCGGTCTCGGACAGGAGATTCACCCACGCTTCGTCAAAGTTGAAGCACTCGATCTGGGACAGCCGGACGGAAGCCGTCCCAGCCTGCGCGTCCTCCAGCACTTGGAAGCGCAGAGTCAGAATGGTCCCCTGGGGGGTGGCGTCCTGCACATCGTCCCAGCCAAAGCCGCCGCTTCCCGTGGGGTCGGCGGTCCAGCCGGTCAAAGCCCCCTCCTGATACCCCACCAGCTTCAAACGGCTTTTGTCGTACTCCACCCGGAAGTTCAGGTAGGAGAAGGCCGCCGTTCCGCTGACGGAGACAGGCACGTCGAAGGTCTCTCCGGCGTGGAGCGCGGTGTTCGGTACCGCAAGGTTCAGGACGCCCTCGCCCAGGAGCCGGGCGTCCGCGTCACCGACTTCCATCAGG
>JAFYIF010000254.1 GCA_017538775.1 Oscillospiraceae bacterium
GCCGGGAACGGGCGCTGTCCCTATCGGTATCTCATCTGCGGGAATTACCTGATTTTCTACCATGTCGATGCAAGCGCCGTCCGGATCGACCGGGTCCTGTATGGGCGTCGGGACTATCTTGCGCTGCTCTTTGGCGATTCGCTCAACGGCGATGCGGAATGAATCCTGTTTCCTCTCCCCGGTACCGGGGAGAGCATTTTTTATTATTCCTGTTTTCTCCCGCAGTTCGGGCAGAACTTGCTCTTGATGCCCTGGTGGGATTGACGCGGGGCAGAAAGACCTTGTAAAAGTCTAACTGTCCATCTCGTTCCAAAAGGTACTGATCCATAGCCCCGACCCCATCCTTTCGGGCTAAAATGCACATATTGCATGAGACATTACGAAGTGCCCCCTTTTTTTTCGGGGGCACCAATTCTTTCAGAACACGTCTTCCTTGATCTGCGTGGGCGGATGCTCCAGCTCTTTGGGGTGGGAGAGGAAGTACTTCATATATTTCATCGAGTTGACCAGATAGGACCCGTCGCTGATGCGCTCGTCCATGCTGATGCGGTAGTCCACGTATTTCCGCTCTGTCGGCGCGCCGCTGCGGTCCAGCTCCATGGCCCGGCGCTTGCTGCCGAAGGCGATGAAGAAGGACAGGTTGCCGAAGTTGTAGATGTGGTGATAGACCGGGGGGGTGCCCAGGGAGCCCAGGTCGGTGATGATGAGGCTGCCGTGGAAGGGGCTGGCGTTCAGCAGGGAGCGGGGCAGCAGGTCCAGGTAGTCCATCAGCTTCAGCACCCCGACGGCGAAGCGCAGCAGCGGCCCGGGGATCTTCATCAGCCCTTCGGCCACGTTCTCGGTGCTGCTGTCGCTGTCGGCGGCCTTGACCTCCTCGATCTTCTCGTTGATCTTGCGGTACACGTCGAAGACCGTGTCCGCCGGGTCGAAAATGACCTTGATGGCGGTCTCCTCCGCCTCCACGGTCAGGCTCTTCTTGACGATCATCACGACTTCGATGTTGTTGCGGGCGTAGATCTTCTGGGCGTTGATGAAGCGGTTCACGCCGGGGCACTGGCTCACGGTGCGGACATAGGCCGCGAGGAACAGGTGGAGCAGGCCCATGCCCTTCCAGCCCTGCCGCCGCAGCTCCCGGAGCCAGGTCTCCACCTCCGTAATCTCCAGCGCGTCGGAATAGTAGTTGGTGGCGTCGTTGCGGGACTTCATGATGTAGGGGGTGAAGCGCTGGAAGGGCGACAGGCTCCGCAGCAGTCTGCCGTCCCGCCGGTCGCCGAAGCGGCGCTTTTCGTATTGTTCAGCCATGTAGCACATTCTCCTTCAGATCGCAGCGCCGATACGCGGCGCTTTTTTGCCGATTATACAGGAAAAGGCGGCGTCTGACAAGCGCTTTCTTGCGTTCAGAAATCTGGATTTTCCCCTTGAGTTTTCCGAAAGCTGGCGATATAATAAAATTTGCGACTTGCGGCCGCTGTACAGATCCGTTTCCACGGACCGGCACAGCGGCTTGAAAGGAAAGAAGAACCAGAAGGAGGGGTACTATGTCGGCAGGTACGCTGGAAACTCTGGCTGCGGCCGAGGACCGGCTGAAGCGGGAGAAAGCGGAGACCGTTGCCGCCCTGAAACGCGCGGAGGCGGAGGCAAAGGCCCAGGGCGAGGAGCTGCTGGCCCAGGCGCGAGGGCGAGCCCAGGAGGAAATCGAGGCCCTGACGCGCCAGACCGTGGAGCGCTCCAAGGCCGCCGCCCGGACGCTGGCTGAGGAGAGCGAGCGGGAGCGGGAAGCCCTGCGCTCCAGGGCCAAGGAAAAGGAAGAGGACGCCATCGCCTACGTCCTGGAAAGGGTCATGGAATAATGGCCATTGTAAAAATGAAACGGCTGCGCGCCGTCGCCATGGCGGCGGACCGGGACGCGCTGCTGCTGGAGCTGCAACGGCTGGGCTGCGTCCAGCTCAGCGCCGAGGGGGACGGCCGGGACGAGCCGCTGCTGGCGGCGCGCTATGTGCCGGACCACGGCGAGCTGACGGAGCGCTATGCCCAGCGCCAGCTGCTCCGGGAGGCCATCGCCGTGCTGGACCGCTACGCCCCGGAGAAAAAGAAGCTCCTGGCCCCCCGGCCCCGGGCCAAGGCCGGGGCGCTGCTGGAGGCGGCGGACGACGCGCCCATGCGGGAGCTGGCCGGGGAGCTGCTGCGGCTGAACGAGCAGCTCAAGGCCCTGGCCGCCGACGAGGCGCGGGAGAAGCTGCGCATCGAGGCGCTGCTGCCCTGGGAGCGCTGCTCCATCCCCCTGGACTGGCCCGGCACCGCCCACACGGCGGCGCTGTTCGGCTGTCTGCCCCTGGGGGCGGACCTGGACGCGCTGAGCCGGGAGATCGAGGAGGAGCTGGGCGGCGCGGTGCAGCTGGACACGGTGAGCGTGGACAGCGCCGCCCGCTACCTCACGGCCATCCACTGCCGCCCCGACGCGGACACCCTGCTGCGGCTGCTGCGGGAACACGGCTTCACCGCCCCCGCCTTCGGGGACGCCAAGGGCCTGGCGAAAGACGGCATCGCGGAAGGGGAGGAGATTTTGTCCGCCCTGGCGGAGACCCGGAAGCAGGTGCTGGAAAAACTCAGCCAACTGGGCGCGCAGCGCCGTCCGCTGCAACTGGCCTGTGACCGGGCCGAGGTGCTGGCCGCCCGGGCCGAGGCCGCCGAGCGGCTGCTCCGGGGCGAACACACGGTGCTGCTGCTGGGCTGGTGCCCGGCGGAGCGGGAGCGGGACGTGTCGGCGCTGCTGGAGCGCTTCGACTGCGCCTGGGAGTTCACCGAGCCGGAGAAGGAGGACTACCCCCAGGTGCCGGTAAAGCTGAAAAACGGCCCCATCAGCCGCTCCCTCCAGACCGTCACGGATATGTACTCCCTCCCGGCCTACGGCAGCGTGGACCCCAACCCCCTGATGGCCCCCTTCTTCATCTTTTTCTATGGGATGATGATGGCCGACATGGGTTACGGCCTGCTGATGATCCTGGGCTGTCTGCTGGTCCTGAAAAAGAAGCGCCCGGCCAACCCGCACTTTTTTGAGCTCTTCCTCTGGTGCGGCGTGGCCACCTTCGCCTGGGGCATCCTCACCGCCGGTTTCTTCGGCGACGCGGTGACGCAGGTCTACCTGCTCTATCACCCGGATGTGACCCTGGCCGACGGGCAGGTGATCTGGTTCTGGCAGCCCCTCATCGACCCGCTGAACAAGGCGCTGGAGCTGCTGATCGGCTCCCTGGCCCTGGGCGTGATTCAAATTTTCACCGGCATGGCGGTCAGCATCCGCCTGAAACTCAAACGCGGGGAGTGGATGAGCGCCCTGTGCGACGAGGTGGCCTGGTATCTGGTCTTCGTGCTGGCGGCGGTGGGCATCCTGACGGACCGGCTCACCCCGGCCCTGATCGCCATCGGCGTGCTGCTGGTGCTGACCCAGGGCTACGGCAAAAAGGGCATCGGCATCGTCACCGGGATCTTCGGCTCCCTGTACAGCCATGTCACCGGCTATTTCAGCGACATTCTGAGCTATTCCCGCCTGATGGCGCTGATGCTGGCCGGGTCCGTCATCGCCCAGGTCTTCAACAAGCTGGGCGCGATCACCGGCGGCATCGTCGGCTTTCTCATCATCTCCCTCATCGGCAACGCCCTGAACCTGGGCCTGAACCTGCTGGGCTGCTATGTCCACGACATGCGCTTGCAGTGTCTGGAGTTCTTCGGGCGCTTCTATGAGGACGGCGGCAAGCGCTTTGAGCCCCTGGCCGTCCGCACCAAATACGTGGAACTTGAAAAATAACAAGGAGGATATTTTGCATGAACATCTTTGAATCGTTTGGCGGTCTCGCCATGGCGCTGCTGGGCTCCGGCCTGGCGGTGGGACTGAGCTGCGTGGGCTCCGCCAAGGGCACCGGCATCGCCGGTGAGGCGGGCACGGGTCTGCTGAGCGTGGACCCCAGCCGCAGCGGCAAGGTCATGGTGCTCCAGCTGCTGCCGGGTACCCAGGGCCTGTACGGTCTGGTGGTCTGGTTCTTCGCCCTGATCAAAATGGGCGCCACCGGCGGCATGGCCGCCATCGCGGACATGTCCCTGACCACCGGCGCGCAGTTCTTCGTGGCCTGCCTGCCCATGGCGCTGGGCGGTCTGCTGTCCGCCATTGCCCAGGGCAAGGTGGCGGCCGGGTCCATCAACATCCTGGCGAAGAAGCCGGACGACTGGTCCAAGGGCCTGATCCTCTGCGGCATCGTGGAATTTTACGCCATCCTGAGCCTGCTGGCCAGTATGCTGATGCTCATCTGGCTCTGATCTGCGGGAAGCTGGATGCGATATGACCGGAATCGAAAAGATCATCGCCCGTCTGGAAGCGGAAGCCCAGGCCGAGCAGGAGGCCCTGCGCGCGGAGACCGAGGCGCGCAATCAGGCCCTGCTGGCCGACTGCCGGGAGAAGGCCGAGGCGATCTATGAAGCGGAACTGCGCGCCGGGAAAGCCGCCTGCGCCCTCCAGGGCGAGCGGCTCCAGAGCGCCGCGGAGATGGAGTCGAAAAAGCTGCTGCTGGGCTGCAAGCAGGAGCTGGTGAACGGCGTGTTCGAGCACGCGGTGGAGCGGCTCAGCCACATGGCCGGAGATCCCTATGTGGCCTTCCTGGTGAAGCAGGTCCTCCGCGCTGTCCAGACCGGGGACGAGGAGCTGGTCTTCAACGCCCGGGACGCCCGGAAATACGGCAAGGACGTGGTCTGGACCGCCAACGCCCGTCTGGGCGCGAAGGGGCGGCTGCGGGTCTCCGAGGAGACGCGGGACATCCCCGGCGGCGTCATCGTGAAGCGCGGCAACGTGGAAACCAACTGCGCCGCGGACCTGCTGGTGCAGCTCCAGCGCGCCGACCTGGCCTCCCAGGTGGCGGAGATCCTGTTCGCCTGAGCAAAAGGGGGGACGGGATTTGGCAAGAAAGAAGCTGAAAACGAACGACTACATCGCCCTGTCGGCCTATCTCCGGGCAAAAGAGGCCCGGCTGCTGAGCCGGGAGGCCCTGGAGCGGATGCTCGCCGAGCCGAGCTTTGCCGAGGCCTGCCGCCTGGCCGTGGAGGCCGGGTACGCCGACATGAGCGAGCAGGGGGTCCAGGGCATCCACGCGGCCCTGGCCGAGCACCGGCGCGCAGAGCTGGCGGAGCTGCGGGAGATGCTCCCCGACCCGGACCTGCTGCGGCTGGTTTGCCTCCAGTACGACTGCCACAACGCCAAGGCCCTGGTGAAGAGCGAGGGCGACCTTTCCAAGGCGGAAGCGCTCTATTCCCCCTCCGGCTGCTACAGCCTGCAGCAGCTCCGGGCGGTCTATGACGAGGAGAGCGGCGCCGGCGAGCTGGACCCGGACTTTGCCGAGGCCCTGCGGGAGGCCAAGCTGACCCTGGCCCGCACGGGCAATCCCCAGCTGGCGGACTTCCTGCTGGACCGGGCCTGGTTCGCGGCCCTGCTGAAAAGCGCCCAGGAGACCGGGCGGCGCTTCTTCCTGGACTATGTGCGGGCGAAAATCGACAAGGCCAACCTGCGCTCCGCCGTCCGCACCCTGGCGCTGCCCCGTCGGAGCGAGCTGCTGGCCGGGGCGCTGATCCCCGGCGGCACCGTGGAGCCGGAGCAGCTGCGGGACCCCACCCTGACGCGGGAGGATCTGGCGCGGCTCTACGCCCCCACTGTCTTCGCCGCCGCGGCGGAGGTGACGGACATGAGCGCCTTTGAAAAGGCCGCCGACAACGCGGAGCGGGAACTGGTCAGCTCCTGCGCCCTGATCTCCTTCGGCCCCGAGGTGGTGCTGGAGTACGTCTCCGCCCTGGAGTGCGAGATCATGAGCCTGCGCGTGATCTTGACCGGCAAGCGCATGGGCATCGGCGCGGACACGCTCCGGGAAAGACTGAGGGAGAGCTATGTATAAGATCGCGGTCATCGGCGGGCCGGACAGCGTGGCGGGCTTCCGCGCCCTGGGCCTGGACGCCTACCCGGTCCAGGACGCCCAGGAGGCGCGGCGCACCCTCCGGGAGATCGCCCGCCCCACGGACGACCCCTATGTGATCATCTATCTGGAGGAGACCCTGGCCGCCCCCATCCTGGACGAGGTGCGCCGTTATGACGCCCAGCCCACCCCGGCCATCATCCTGATCCCGGGCCGGGACGGCCCCATCGGCATCGGCCAGGAGGCCCTGCGGCAGGCGGTGGAGAAGGCCGTCGGCACGAATATTCTGTAATTTGCTCACGCCGCCCCCGGCGGCTTGGAAGGAAAGGAAACCGTTATTCTATGAGTGGAAAAGTAGTCAAAGTCGCGGGCCCGCTGGTGGTGGCGGAGGGTCTGGCGGACGCCAACGTCAGCGACGTGGTCCGCGTCGGCCCCCGGCAGCTCATCGGCGAGATCCTGAACATGACCGGCGACCGGGCGGACATCCAGGTCTATGAGGAGACCGGCGGCCTGGGCCCCGGCGCGGAGGTGGTCACCACCGGCGCGCCGCTGTCCGTGGAGCTGGGGCCGGGGATGCTGGAGGGCATCTATGACGGCATCCAGCGCCCCCTGACGGAGATCCGGGACCTGATCGGACACTCCATCGCCACGGGCATCAGCGTGCCCGCCCTGAACCGCAAAAAGCACTGGGACTTCACCCCCTGCGTGGAGCGCGGGGCGAAGGTGGTGGGCGGCGACATCATCGGCACCGTGCCGGAGACCCCCACCGTCCAGCATAAGATCATGGTGCCCCCCCGTATGCACGGCACCATCGGTGGCATCCAGAGCGGCAGCTTCACCGTCACGGACCCGGTGGCGGTCCTCAAGACCGAGGACGGGGACGAGATTCCCCTGACCATGATGCAGACCTGGCCCGTGCGCGTGGGCCGTCCCTACACCCGCAAGTATCCCCCCGTGGCCCCGCTCCAGAGCGGCCAGCGCATCGTGGACACCCTGTTCCCCATCGCCAAGGGCGGCACGGCGGCCATCCCCGGCCCCTTCGGCAGCGGAAAGACCGTCATGCAGCACGCCCTGGCCAAGTGGAGCGACGTGGACATCGTGGTCTACATCGGCTGCGGCGAGCGCGGCAACGAGATGACCGACGTGCTGAACGAGTTCCCGGAGCTGATCGACCCCCACACCGGCTATCCGCTGATGAAGCGGACGGTGCTGATCGCCAACACCTCCGACATGCCCGTGGCGGCCCGGGAGGCCAGCATCTACACCGGCATCACCATCGCCGAATACTTCCGCGACATGGGCTACCATGTGGCGGTCATCGCCGACTCCACCTCCCGCTGGGCCGAGGCCCTGCGCGAGATGAGCGGCCGTCTGGAGGAGATGCCCGGCGAGGAGGGCTATCCCGCCTACCTGGCCAGCCGCATCGCCCAGTTCTATGAGCGGGCCGGCATGGTGGAGTGCCTGGGCACGGATTCCCGCCAGGGCTCCGTCACCGCCGTGGGCGCGGTGTCGCCCCCGGGCGGCGACCTGTCCGAGCCGGTGAGCCAGGCCACCATGCGCATCGTCAAGGTCTTCTGGGGCCTGGACAGCGCTCTGGCCTACGCCCGCCACTTCCCGGCCATCAACTGGCTGAACTCCTATTCCCTCTATCTGGACTCCCTGAAGCCCTGGTATGAGGAGCGCTTCCCCGGCTTCATGGCGAACCGGGACCGGGCCATGGCCCTGTTGCAGGAGGAGGCCAGCCTGAACGAGATCGTGCGCCTGGTGGGCGCGGACTCCCTGGCCCCCAACGAGCAGCTGACCCTGGCCACAGCCAAGATGATCCGCGAGGACTTCCTGCAGCAGAACAGCTTCGTGGACATCGACTCCTACAGCGAGACCGAGCGCCAGTTCCTGCTGCTGGGCCTGATTCTGGACTGCGACCGCCTGAGCCGCGAGGCCATCGCCCAGGGCGTGGACATGGAGACGCTGCGGGCCCTGCCCTTCCGGGCCAGGATCGGCCGCGCCAAGAGCGTACCCGCCGGGGAGTACAAAGAAGTCTACACCCGTCTGGGTGAGGAACTGCGGGAGCAGATCGCCCAGGCGAAGCAGGGAGGCGAGGAAGCATGATCAAGGAATATCAGACCATACACGAGATCGCCAGCCCCCTGATGATTGTGGATCAGGTGGAGGGCGTCACCTTTGACGAGCTGTGCGAGATCCGCCTGCCCGACGGCTCCGTCCGCCGGGGCAAGGTGCTGGAGGTGGACGGCGACCGGGCCGTGGTGCAGCTCTATGAGTCCGCCGCGGGCATCAACCTGGCCCGCTCCAAGGTGCGCTTCCTGGGCCGCCCGCTGGAGCTGGCGGTCAGCGGCGACATGCTGGGGCGCGTGTTCAACGGCATGGGCCAGCCCATCGACGGCGGCCCGGAGCTGCTGGCCGAGGCCCATCTGAACATCAACGGCCTGCCCCTGAACCCCTCCGCCCGGGCCTATCCCGCCGAGTTCATCCAGACCGGCGTCAGCAGCATTGACGGCCTGAACACCCTGGTGCGCGGCCAGAAGCTGCCCATCTTCTCCGGCTCCGGTCTGCCCCACGCCAACCTGGCCGCCCAGATCGCCCGCCAGGCCAAGGTGCTGGGCGACAGCGGCAAGTTCGCCGTGGTCTTCGCCGCCATCGGCATCACCTTTGAGGAGAGCGAGTACTTCGTCCAGGAGTTCCGCCGCACCGGCGCCATCGACCGGACGGTCATGTTCTCCAACCTGGCCGACCAGCCCGCCATCGAGCGCATCGCCACCCCCCGCATGGCCCTGACCGCCGCCGAATATCTGGCCTATGAGAAGGACATGCACGTGCTGGTCATCATCACGGATATCACCAATTACGCGGAGGCCCTGCGTGAGATATCCGCCGCCCGTAAGGAGGTCCCCGGCCGCCGCGGCTATCCCGGCTACCTTTATACCGACCTCGCCACCATGTACGAGCGCGCGGGCCGCATAAAGGGCTGCCCCGGCTCCATCACAATGATACCGATACTCTCCATGCCGGAGGACGATATCACCCACCCGATACCCGACCTTACCGGCTACATCACCGAGGGGCAGATAATACTCTCGCGCGAGCTGAACAGGAAGGGCATAACCCCGCCCGTAAACGTGCTGCCGTCGCTCTCCAGCTTGAAGGACAAGGGCATTGGCAAGGGCAAAACGCGTGAGGATCACGCCGATACCATGAACCAGCTCTTCGCCGCGTATTCCCGCGGCAAGGAGGCGAAGGAGCTCGCCGTCATTCTTGGCGACGCCGCGCTTTCCGAGGTGGATAAGCTCTACGCCAAATTCTCCGACGAGTTCGAGGCGAAGTACGTTTCGCAGGGGTATTACACCAACCGTTCCGTGGAGGAAACGCTCGACATCGGCTGGGAGCTTCTGAGGATACTCCCGAGATCGGAGCTCAGGCGTATCAGGGACGCGTATCTCGATAAGTATTACGAAAAGGACCGTGTAACGGAGCAGTAAATGGCTATTTCGTACAAGCCCACGCGCATGGAGATGAGCCGCCTTAAAAAGAGGCTCGTCACCGCCACGCGCGGACACAAGTTAATGAAGGACAAGCGCGATGAAACGGTGCGCCGCTTCATCACGTTCGTGCGCCGCAACAAGGAATTGAGGGAGCGCGTCGAAGCGCTCATGGCGGAATCGATGCAGAGCTTCGTGATCGCGAAGGCGACCATGAGCTCCGCCGCCGTGGAGGAGGCGCTCTGCTACCCCGCTTCCGCCGCGAGGATAGGCGTCGAAAGCGCGAAGGTGCTCTCGACGGAGGTGCCGCGCCTCTCCTACATCCCCACCGAAACGCACGGGCTGCCCTACGGCGTGCTCGGCACCTCGTCGGAGCTCGATAACGCCGTCGCCCGCTTCTCGGAGCTGATGCCCCTTCTTATAGAGCTCGCGGAGGTGGAGAAGACCTGCAACCTTCTGGCGGACGAGATAGAGAAGACCCGCCGCCGCGTCAACGCGCTGGAGTACGTTATGATCCCCCAGCTCAAGGACGCGATACACGATATCTCCATGAAGCTCGACGAAAACGAGCGCGGCAACCTGACCCGCCTCATGAAGACGAAGGATATGCTGAAGCAAAAAGAGGGGTAAGCCAGAGAATAAAGCGCACAGTGTACAGTGCAAAGCTGATAGCTGATAACCGATAGTTGTATTGTCACCTCATCCGCCGCCCCCAAAGCCTTCTCCCCCTCGGCGGAGAAGGTGGCAGCAAGGCCGTAAGGCCGAAGCTGACGGATGAGGGGGCAGACATAAACCACGGCATAAGAAAAAAGCATGGTCGGAGATCATTCTCCGGACCATGCTGTTATTATATCCGTTTTTACCAGCCCGTCTTGTCGAAAGGCGCGCCGGTGGTCATGGTGCTGTCCGTCGCGATATGATAGGCGTCGGAGGGGAACATGAACCATTTGTAGAAGCGGCTGTCGCGGTAGGAATCCGAGCCGCTGTCGCACC
>JAFYIF010000255.1 GCA_017538775.1 Oscillospiraceae bacterium
CTTTTTGTGATTCCATCAATTCGCGCCGCTCATTTCAACAGCTTATTGACGATTGATTTTTGGAAAGATTCGGCCTTTTGTTGCCGGGTATTTTTTTGAAGGGAGACGACACCATGGCAGAGATCGCGCTCACACCGCTCACGGAGGACGACCGGGAACAGTTCATTCTCGACAACCAGCGCGCCTTCCAATTCGGCGCGTTGGAGGAATTCGGGCGCCGGGACGGGCATTTTGAGGAGGACGGGGAGATCATCTCGCGGAAGACGATCGAAGCGGCCATCGACGGCGGCAAAGCCTACCGAATTCGGGAGGATGGAACCGTCGTCGGCGGTCTTATCCTGAGGATCGACGAGGCGAAGCAGCACAATCATCTGGAATTGCTGTTCATCGCGCCTGAGGCCCACAGCAGGGGTCTCGGCTTCGCGGCCTGGCAGGCGGTGGAACGGCTCTACCCGGAAACGCGGGTCTGGGAGACCTGCACGCCCTACTTCGAGACGCGGAACATCCATTTTTATATCAACAAATGCGGCTTCCATGCGGTGGAGTTTTTCCATGCGCGGCACCCCGACCCCCACGCTCCCGAAACAGGCGGGGAAAACGACTACGCCGACGCCAGCGGCGCGGACGGGATGTTCCGCTTTGAAAAGCAAATGCCCGCCGCTGATGAGGCGTATGATCCTGACAGGGAAATACAGCGAAGGCATGGGCTGCTTTTGCTGCAGAAAGTGAGGGAAGCGAATGAAGCCCCAGTATAAAAAAGGAATATGCTTTCTTCAACAAAGTCCTGTGTTAGCACAGTTCCCTGGCTGAAGGAGAAGACAATGTTAGCCTTGCGCGAGGAGATGCGACACACCTTGATTTCCCACATCTGAACAGGATGCAGGGGATCAGCGGCATCGTCGGGACCGGCCTGGATCTGATTTCCACTGATTTGTACGCAGCTCCTGCAAGGTTTCTTCACCCAACAGAGTATCTGCGTCCCGTTTGCTGCACCTCAGCCAATGCAACGAAAACGAACACGGACAGCCGGAAAATGTTCGCCCTGCTTGCTGGCGTCTCCGGCTGTTTTGTGGTACAGTGGGTGGGAAAGGTGGGAAAAGTATGATTTTTCAGAACATTGCCCTGCTCCGGCGGCGGGCCGGGTTGAGCCAGGAGGCTGTGGCGGAGCGGCTGGGCGTGACGCGGCAGACTGTGGCCAAGTGGGAGAACGGCGAGAGCGTGCCGGACGTGCTGCACGCGGACCGGCTGGCGGAACTGTTTGAGGTCAGTCTGGACGAGCTGGTCCACGCTTCGGCGGCGGAGGGCGGGCCGGCGCCGAAGGGGAAGTTCCTCTTCGGCACCGTCACCGTGGGCGACAAGGGTCAGATCGTGATCCCCGTCCGGGCGCGGCGCAGCTTTGGCATCCGGCCCGGGGACGACCTGGTGCTGGTGGGCGACATCGAGCGGGGCCTGGCGCTGCTCAAGGCGGACTTCTTCGCCGAGGCCGCCCAGCGGATGCAGGAGGGCGCGCTGTGAACGGGCCGCTTTGTGTAGAGGGGCTGGGAAAGGTCTATCCCGGCTTTACCCTGGGGCCCCTGGGCTTTGACCTGGAGCCGGGGAAGATCACCGGCTTCATCGGGCGCAACGGGGCGGGCAAGACCACCACGCTCCACGCCGTCGTGGGCTTTCTCCGACCGGAGCGCGGCACGGTGCGCTTCTGGGGCCAGCCGCTGGAGGGGCATGAGGCGGAGCTGCGGCAGCGCATCGGCTTTGTCTCCGCCGGGATGCGCTTTTATCAGCGGCAGAGTCTGAAGCGCATCACCGACACGCTGCGCCCCTTCTATGACCGCTGGGACGAGGCGGCCTATGAACGCTACATGCGCCGCTTCGCGCTGGACGAGCGGAAGACGCCGGAGAAGCTCAGCAACGGGATGCAGCTGAAATATCTGCTCTGTCTGGCCCTGTCCCACGGGGCGGAACTGCTGCTGCTGGACGAGCCCACCAGCGGGCTGGACCCGGTGAGCCGGACGGAGGTGCTGGAGACATTGCTGACGCTACGGGACGCGGGCTGCACGGTGCTGTTTTCCACCCACATCACCTCCGACCTGGAGAAGACGGCGGACAGGATCCTCTATCTCTCCCGGGGACAGCTCCGGGCCGACTGCGAGCTGGACGCGTTTACCGCGGCCTGGCGGCTTTTTCGGGGGACGGCGGCGGAGGTGGAGGCCCTGCCCCCGGGGCTGGTCCACGGCAGGCGGCGGGACCGGGAGGGCGTCAGCGCCCTGCTGCGCCGGGAAGACGCGGCGGCGCTGGGGCTGCGCTGCGAGCCGGCCGGACTGGAGGACGTGATGGTACATCTGGAACAGGAGGCGGACGAAGATGATGCCTAATCTGCTGCGCAAGGAGCTGCGCCTGGCCCGCCACCCGGCGGCGCTGTTCATGCCCTGGCTGAGCGTTTTGTGTCTGGTGCCCAACTACCCCTATCCCGTCATGTATTTCTACCTCACGCTGGGGGTCTTTTTCATCTGCATGAGCGGGCGGGAGAACAACGACGTGGGCTTCACCCTGACCCTGCCGGTGACGCGCCGGGAGCTGGTGGCGGCCCGCTTCGGCTTCGTCATGCTGCTGGAGGCATTCCAACTTTTGCTGGCCTGCGCCTTTGTGGCGCTGCGGGCGCTGGTGTTCGCCGACCGGGGCAGCAACGCCGCCGGGATGGACGCGAACCTGGCCCTGATCGGCGAGGGCTTCCTGTTCTACGCCGCCTTCCACCTCAGCTTCTTCCCCTCCTATTACCGGGATGTGACCCGGGTGGGCGTCAGCTTTGTGAAAAGCTCCGTGCTGCTGGGCCTGATGGTGACAGCGGAGATCGTCGCCTGTTACGCCGTCCCATTCTGGCGGGATACGCTGGACCGGCCCGACCCGGAGCACTTCCCGGCCAAGCTGGTCTTTCTGGGGCTGTGCGCGCTCTGCTACGCCCTGGCCAGCTTTGCATCGCTGCGCGTCTCCCAGCGGCGCTTTGCGCGGCTGGACCTGCGCTGAGCCATTTTTTCCTCCCTTCGCGGCGTTTCCGGCGCGGAAAGACTTGATTTTCCGACTGTTTTCGATTATGATGGATAAAACCGGACAGGAAATTCGCGCCCTGGAGGAAACGACCCATGCGCCCTGAACAGACTGAGACCGAGCGCCCGGCCACGACGCCGAGCCTTCCCCTTTCCGCCGCTCTTTTGCAGATGCCGCTGCCGGAGCTGTACACCTGGCTCTCCGACCAGGCCGACCGCAATCCCCTTTTGGATGTGGAGGCCCCGGAGCTGCTGCGCGTGCCCCTGCCCCGGGACGAGGGGTCCAAAGAGACCGGCTGGGAGGACGACGACGCCGACTTCATCCCCGACCAGCTCCGCCGCCAGCAGGAGGCGGAGGAGTGCTATCCCGAGCCTGTGGAGCGGGGCGAAGGCTTCCGCGATATGCTGCGCCGCCAGCTTCTGGAAGAACGGGACATCCCGCCCCATCTGCTGCCCCTGTGCTACTTCCTGGTGGACAGCCTGGACCGCCGGGGCTATCTGGAGGACTCCCTGGACCTGCTGGCGGAGCTGAACGGCGCCACCATCGACGACATGACCCAGGCCCTCTACGCCCTCCAGGAGATGACGCCCCCCGGCGTGGGGGCGCGGACGCTCCAGGAGTGCCTGATCTTGCAGCTCATCCACACGAAAGACTTCTGCGCCGGGACCGTGAAGCTCATCAAATGCGGCCTGGAGCTGCTGGCCCACAACAGCGTCCGCGCCGTTGCCGCCCTGCTGGGCATGAACGAAGAGGAGGCCCAGCGCTGCTGCGCCGCCGTCCGGCGGCTGAACCCCATCCCCAGCCGGGGCTATGACACCGACGAGGCGGAGACCTTCGTCATCCCGGAGGCGGAGCTGCTCCGCCAGGGCGCGGGCTGGGCCGTCCGCTACAACGAGGCCGCCCTGCCCCAGGTCCGGCTCAGCGACGAATACCAGGCCATGCTGGAGCGCAGCGACGACGCGGAGCTGAAAACCTATCTGGACGCCCAGCGGGCCGACGCCCTGGAAGTCATGGCCGGGCTGGAACACCGCCGGGAGGTCCTGACCCGGATCCTGGAGCTGCTGCTGCGGCACCGGGGCGCAGCTTTCTCCGAGGGCCGCAGCGCCGTCCGCCCCCTCCCCTGCGACAACGTGGCCGAGGCCCTGGGCCTTCCCACCGCCGAGGTGGTCCGGGCCGTGCATGGGAAATATCTGATGACCCCCTATGGCGCCATGGAACTGAAACGCCTGTTCAGCGCCCCGGCCCCGACGAAAACCCCGGTCAGCCCCGTCAGCAGCAAGGAGCGCCTGCGCTCCCTCATCGCCGCCGAGGACAAGACCGAGCCGCTCACCGATGAAAAGCTGCGGCAGGCGCTGCAGGCTTTGGGGATCGAGCTGTCTGTGGGCACTGTGGCGAATTACCGGCGCAGTCTGGGGATTCCGGCTGCGGCGAAGCGGAAGGTGAAGGCGGAAAACTAACCATTGCTTTTAGAGGGATTCTTATGGATTTAGACTCGACATTAAAAATCTCTGATATTATTTCCGGCATCTCTCTTCTGATCACAATCGTTGGTGGTTTCTTTGCTCTATACCAATGGCGCAGAAATATTGCATTAAAGCGGGCATCTTATATCAACGATTTAACCGAAAAAATTCGTACTGATCCAGATATTCATGGAATCGTTTATCTTCTCGATTATAATCAGGAATGGTACAATGCTGAATTTCACGAAAGTGGTGAGCAAGAAAGGAAAGTTGACAAAACTCTCTCGTTTTTTTCATATATCTGTTATTTGAAAAAGCACCGACTCATCGGAAGAAAAGACTTTAATTTCTTTAAATATGAAATTGAACGTATATTAATGAACTCTGGGGTGCAGGATTACTTATATAATTTGTACCATTATTCCAATAAATATGATTTGCCACTCACCTTCTTTTTCCTATTTAAATATGGAAAGAAACATAAATATTTTGATTCCGATTTTTATTGTCCTACCGCATATCTAAGAACCAATAAATACAGTCACAATTTAAACTTTTAAATCAAATTATACATGGCAAGCTGCTTCCAACAAAGATAAAAGAATGTTCCTCGCCCTGTTTCATTGAAGATCGTTTTTTTCAGTTCGATGTTCAAACCTGGCTGCTACTGTCGGCGCATCGGGGACGACGCGCCCTACAAAGGCGGATTCGTTTGCGCCGGAGCTTGAGTAGTCGTCGTGGCTTTTGCTGCGGAGTAGGAAAGACTTATTCCTTGTGAAATGGAAACGGGCTGGTTGCGTTTATACGGAAGGGGCAAGCCCCTTCCCTACATTGTGTGGGTCAGTTCTTGTTTGAACACCACATTCTGTTGGGATGGGGCTTGCCCTTTCCGTTTTTCTGCCTTAGTTCACTCCCAGCCCTTCCAGACCTCCGGGCAATAGCCCACGGTGGCCTGTTTGCCGTTGCGGACGACGGGGGCGCGGATGAGCCAGGGTTCTTCGTAGAGTTTTTCCAGTTTGGCCGCGTCTCCGGCCAGATAGTGGATCAGGGGATTCTCGCGGCTGGCTTCGTCGATCAGGGCTTCCAGGCCCACGGCGGCGCGGACGCTTTCCAGTTCCCGGCGGCTCATGCCAAAGCGGTCCAGATCGACGTACTGGTATTTGACGCGGCGCTCTTTGAAGTAGCGCTCGGCTTTTTTGGTGTCGAAACTCTTGCTTCTGCCGAAGATCTGAATGTTCATGGGCGTTTCCTCAGACCTCGATGATGACCGGGAGGATCATGGGGCTGCGGCGGACGGTCTTGTACAGGAAGCCGTTCAGGTTGGCCTTGACCTTGCCCTTGATGCCCGCGAAGTCGCGGATGCGCTGGTATTCGCAGGCGCGGATGGACTCGTTCACCACGCGCTTCATCTCGTTCATCAGGTCGTCCGCCTCTTTGAGGTAGACGAAGCCCCGGGTGACGATCTCCGGCTCGCTGACGATGGCCCCGGACTCGGCGGACATGCTCAGGATGACCACGATCATGCCCTCGTCCGCCAGGTGCTTGCGGTCCCGCAGCACCACGCTGCCCACGTCGCCCACGCCGGCGCCGTCCACCAGCACCTGGCCGGAGGGGACCTCGCCGTTTTCCTTGACGGTTTTCTGTGTCATCTCAATGACATGGCCGATGCCGCTGACCAGGACGTGCTTCGGCTCTACGCCCATTTCGCGGGCCAGCTTCGCGTGCTGGTAGAGCATCCGGGTCTCGCCGTGGATGGGGATGACGAATTTGGGCTTTGTCAGGGCGATCATCATCTTCATCTCCTCCCGGCAGGCGTGGCCGGAGACATGGAGGTGGTCGCCGCGGCCGTAGATGACCTGGGCGCCCTTGGCGAAGAGCTCGTCGATGACCCGGCTCACGGTGATCTCGTTGCCGGGGATGGCGGAGGAGGACATGATGATCAGGTCGTTGGCGTCGATGTCCACCTGCTTGTGCTCGGAGAAGGCCATGCGGTGCAGGGCGCTCATCTCCTCGCCCTGGCTGCCGGTGGTGATGATGACGGTCTTGTTCTTGGGCACGGCTTTGATCTTGTCCATGTCCACCAGGGTGCCCTCCGGGATCTGCATATAGCCCAGCTCCCGGCTGACGCGCATGATGTTCTCCATGCTGCGCCCGGTGATGCCCACTTTCCGCTTCACCCGGGCCGCGGCGTTGATGATCTGCTGGATGCGGCCAATGTTGCTGGCGAAGGTGGTGACGATGATGCGCTTGTCGCAGTCCTTGAACAGCTCGTCGAACTTCTCCCCCACGCTGCGCTCGGACTCGCTGTGGCCGGGCTTCTCGATGTTGGTGGACTCGGGCATCAGGGCCAGCACGCCCTCGTTGCCCAGCTGGCCCAGGCGGACCAGGTCGGCCATGCCCCCGGCGACGGGGGTCACGTCGATCTTATAGTCCCCGGTGTGGACGATGACGCCCAGGGGGGTGCGGATGGCGAAGGCCACCGCGTCGGCGATGGAGTGGTTGATGTGGATGAACTCCACGGAGAAGCAGCCCGCCTCCACGGTCTGGCCCGGCTCCACGATGTGCAGTTCCGTCTGCTTTAAGATGCGGTGCTCCTCCAGCTTCAGCCGGATCAGCGCGGCGGTGAGGCGGCAGGTGTAGATGGGGACATGGAGCTTTTTCATCACATAGGGCACCGCGCCGATGTGGTCCTCGTGGCCGTGGGTGATGAAGATGCCCCGGATGCGGTCTGCGTTCTCCTCCAGATAGGTCACGTCGGGGATCACCGCGTCGATGCCGTACATGTCGTCGTCCGGGAAGCCCATGCCGCAGTCCACCACGATGATGTCGTTGCCGAACTCATAGACGGTCATGTTCTTGCCGATCTCCCCCAGGCCGCCCAGGGGGATGATCCGCAGCTTGCCCCGGGAGGAGCCGGTGCTGCGCTGGGGCCGGGGGACCGTCACCGGCTGGGCCTGCTCCGGCTGGGGGGCTTTCTGCTGGCGCTGTACCCGCAGGTTGTGCTGGATCTCCCGCACGGCCTTGTCCGCTTCGGCGGCCTTTTTCATCTCCCGGTTGGGGCGGCGGAGCTTCTGGGGCTGGGCGGCCTTGCGGTGTCCCCCCAGTTTGGGGCCCTCCACCGCCGCCTTCACCGCCTTGTCCAGCTGGCGCTCCCGCTCGGTCTTGGGGTTTCGGTTTCCTTGCCTGTTGTTTGCCATATAAAGAATATCTCCTTCTTCTGACCCGGGGCGGCTTTGTTTTGCGCGCAGCATCCGACCCAGACTTGCCGCAGGGGATGTTACGAAAGCCTCATCACGCTCTCGGCTTCATCCCCCGGCCAGTCCGCTGTCGCCCGCACGATGCGCACCCCGCGGTGGTTTTTTTCGCCGTCCCGCGCCGAACGCGCATCGGACGGTCTCTATCTCATGGCCGCAATGGACCCTGAATTCGGTAAGATAGGGATAGTATAACACCCATTTGGCATTTTTGTCAAATGGGTGTTTGCATATTTGTGAAAGATTCAGAATCTGTTCACATTTCCCGCCGCCCCTCCAGGGCGCGGAGCATCGTGGCGTCGTCGGCGAACTCCAGATTGCTGCCCACGGGGATGCCGTAGGCCAGGCGCGTCACCTTTACGCCGAAGGGTTTCAGCAGCCGGGAGAGGTACATGGCCGTGGCGTCCCCCTCCGTGTCCGGGTTCGTCGCCATGATGATCTCGCTGACCGGCTGGGCGGCCACGCGCTCCAGCAGTTCCCGGATGCGCAGCTCGTCCGGGCCAACCCGGTTCATGGGACTCAGGACCCCGTGGAGGACGTGGTAGACGCCGGAATACTCCCGGCTGCGCTCGATGCTGGCCACGTCCTTGGGCTCGGCCACCACGCAGATCTGACTGTGGTCCCGGCGGTCGCTGCGGCAGACGGCGCACAGGTCCCCGTCCGTCAGGTTCTGGCAGACCGGACAGGTGTGGACCTGGCGGCGGCAGTCCAAAATCGCCTGGGCGAAAGCCTCCGCCTCCCCCTCCGGGAGGCTGAGGATGTGGAAGGCCAGGCGCTGGGCGCTTTTCTTCCCCACGCCGGGGAGGGAGGCGAAGCGGTCGATCAGGGCCTCAAAGCTGGGCGGAAAGAGAGCGGGCATGGCGGTCACTCCCCGCAGGCCCGGCGGATGGCGGCGATGGCGGCGGCCCGGTCCGGCTTGTTGAAGACCGCGCTGCCCGCCACCAGCACCTGGGCCCCGTTGGCCACGGCGTAGGGGGCGGTCCTGGCGTCGATGCCGCCGTCCACCTCCAGCAGACAGGAGGGGTTGCGCTCCCGCACCGCGTCCCGCAGGACGCTCAGCTTCGTCATCTGCTCGCCCATGAAGCGCTGGCCGCCGAAGCCCGGCTCCACGGTCATCACCAGCACCAGGTCCAGCTGGGGCAGATAGGGGATCAGCAGTTCCGCCGGGGTCCGGGGTTTGAGGGACAGGCCCACCATCTTCCCGCGGTCCCGCACGGCGTTTATGGCGCTCTGGATGTCCTGGGGCTGGGCGGCCTCCAGGTGGAAGACCACCAGGTCGGCCCCCGCCAGGCAAAAGCGCTCCACATAGCGCTGGGGGCGGTCGATCATCAGATGCACGTCCAGAAAGGCGTCCGTGGCGGCCCGGAGGGACTCGAGCACCGGGAGACCGATGGAGATGTTGGGCACGAACAGCCCGTCCATCACGTCCACATGCAGCCAGTCCGCGCCGCCGTTCAGCACGTCCTCGACCTCCTGGCCCAGTTTTGTGAAATCCGCAGATAAGATGGATGGCGCGATGCGCAGCATGGCAGTATCCTCCTGTGACAGTTCATTGGTATCGGGCATAGATTGATTCAGCGGCGGAAGTGCGCAGAACGCCGGAGGCGTTTGCCCCGCGGGCCGCCGCTTTTTGAATAGGGGCCGCCGCAGCCAGCGGCGGTCCCACCGGTCAGGGCGTGGGCGCGGGGCCTTTGCACACGTCCACCCAGCCCAGTGCGCCGGAAAAGCGCTCCAGCTCCTCCAGCGTCAGTTCGATGGCGCTGTTGGGGGTGCCCGCCGCCGGGTAGACCGTGGGGAAGCGGCGGAGGCTCTCGTCCAGCCAGACCTGGGCGGTATCCGGCAGGGCGAAGGGACAGACCCCGCCCACCGGGTGGCCGGTCAGTTCCGGGACCTGCCGGGCCGTCAGCATCGTGGCCTTGCGGTGGAAGCGGTCTTTGAATTTGCGGTTGTCCACCCGGGCGTCCCCCGCCGCCACCACCAGGATGCAGCAGCCGTCCCCCAGGAAGGAGAGGCTTTTGGCGATGCGCTCCGGCTCCGTGCCGATGGCCGCCGCCGCCAGCGCCACCGTGGCGCTGGAGCTGTCGAAGACCAGGACGCGCTCAGCTGCGCCGAACCGGGCCAGATCGCTTTTTACGCTTTCCAGAGACATGATATCCTCCCATGGAAACGGAGCTGCCGCTGCGCAGCTCCGTTCCTTTGTTTTTTCATTCTA
>JAFYIF010000256.1 GCA_017538775.1 Oscillospiraceae bacterium
GACGAACTCAAGAAGAAGAAATAACAGTAAGAAAACACCCTGCCCAAGCGGCGGGGTGTTTTCTTTGCTGGAAATGAGTCAAAAGGGACGGTTCTCTGTGACTCATTTTACTTGATCTCATGAAAAGAAATCTGGTATTCAAACAGTTTCACATTGCTGAAAAATGAGTCAAAAAGAACCGTCCCTATTGACTCATTTTCTGCGCCTCCTGCAAGGCCGCGTACACGCCGCCCTGCTCCATCAGCTCCCGGTGCGTCCCCAGCTCCACGATCTTTCCGCCCTCCACCACGGCGATGCGGTCGGCGCTGCGGATGGTGCTGAGGCGGTGGGCGATGAGGATGGCGGTGCGTCCGGCGCTGAGGGCGTCCAGGCTTTTTTGGATGCGCTGTTCGGTGACGCTGTCCAGGGCGCTGGTGGCTTCGTCGAGAATTAAGATCGGCGGGTCTTTCAGAAAGACTCTGGCGATGCTCAGGCGCTGTTTCTGGCCGCCGGAGAGCAGGACGCCGCGCTCGCCGATCCAGGTGTCGTAGCCCTGGGGCATGGACAAAATCTCCTGATGGATCTCCGCCCGCTTTGCGGCCTGTTCCACCTCCGCGTCCGTGGCGTCGGGGCGGCCGTAGCGGATGTTCTCCCGGACCGTGGCGGCGAAGAGGAACACGTCCTGCTGGATGATGCCGATGGCCCGGCGGAGGCTCTCCTGGGTCACGGTGCGCACGTCCTGGCCGTCGATGGACACCGTGCCGGCGCAGACCTCATAAAAGCGGGGCAGCAGGTGGCAGAGGGTGGTCTTCCCGCCGCCGGAGGGGCCCACCAGGGCGAAGCGTTCCCCGGGGCGCAGGTGCAGGGACAGGTCTTCCAGCACCATGTCCCCGGCGTTGTAGGCAAAGCTGACATGGTCATAGACGATCTCGCCCCGCTCCACCCGCAGTTCCCGGGCGTCCGGGGCGTCGGCGATGTCCGGCGCGGCGCGCATCAGCTCCAGGAAGCGCCGGAAGCCCACGGAGCCCTGCATGTACTGCTCCATGAACATGGCCAGCCGCCGGGCCGGGGAGACGAAAGCGGAGACGTAGAGCGTGAAGGTCACCAGGTCCACATAGTCGAAGCGCCCGGCCATGATGAGGGCCCCGCCCACGCCGATCAGCACCACGGACACGGCCCCGGTGGTGAACTCCATGCCCCCGGTGAAGAGGCCCATGGCCCTGTAAAACTCCCGCTTGGCCGTGCGGAAGCGCGCGTTGGCCACGTCGAACTTTTCAAGTTCCGCCTCCTCGTTGGCAAAGGCCTTGGCGGTGCGGACGCCGGAGATGCCGCTTTCGATGGCGGCGTTGATCTCCGCCGTGGTCTTCTTGACCGCCTGATTGGCCCGCCGCATCCGGACCCGCTGGCGCAGCGTGAAAGTGAACAGCACGCTCAGGAAGACCAGCAGCACCAGGGCCAGCTCCCAGCGGAGAAAGGCCATGACCGCGAGACTGCCCAGAATGGTGACCGAACAGATCAGCACGTTCTCCGGCCCGTGGTGGGCCAGCTCCGTGATGTCGAAGAGGTCGTTCACCACCCGGCTCATCAGCACCCCGGTGCGGTTGCGGTCAAAGAAGGAAAAGCTCATGCTCTGGATCTTCCGGAAGATGTCCCGGCGCATGTCCGCCTCCACCAGCACGCCCATGTTATGTCCTACCACTGTGATGATATAGTAGAGGACCGCTTTCAGCGCATAGGCCGCCAGCAGAATGGCGATCAGCAGGAAGAAGGCCCCGTAGAGCCGATGGGGAAGCAGCTCCTGCATGGCCCGGCGGCTCAGCAGGGGGTAGACAAGGTCAATGGCCGCCGCCAGGGAAGCGCAGAGCATGTCGATCCAGAAAAGCCGCCGATGCGGGCGGAGATAGCGCAGAAAGACGGAAAGGGGGGCGCGGGAGTAGTCCATAAGCTCACCTGCCTTGCGTCGCGTGTCAAGAATGAGTCAAAAGGGACGGTTCTTCTTGACTCATTGCGGAACGGTTCCGGGGAAAAATGAGTCAAAGAGAACCGTCCCCAATGACTCATTTTGCGATTGCTTCCCGGGCGGCTACGGCCAGGCGGTCGCAGCGCTCGTTGTAGGGGTTGTCGGCGTGGCCTTTGACCCAGTGGTAGCGCATTTGGTGCTGCGCCGTCAGGTCCAGCAGCCGGGCCCAGAGGTCGGGGTTCAGGGCGGGCTTTTTGTCGGCCTTGACCCAGCCCCGCCGCCGCCAGCCCTCGGCCCAGCCTTTGGAGAGGCCGTCGATGACGTATTTGCTGTCGCTCCAGAGGTCCACGGCGCAGGGTTCTTTCAAAGCTTCCAGGGCGCGGATCACCGCCGTCAGCTCCATGCGGTTGTTGGTGGTCAGCGCCTCGGCCCCGGAGAGCTCTTTTTCATGTTCCCCGTAGCGGAGGACGGCGCCCCAGCCCCCGGGACCGGGGTTGCCGCTGCAAGCGCCGTCGGTGTAGATGGTGACCGTCTTCATGCGTCTTCTTCGCTCTGGTCCGGCTCGCTGTCGGTCTTGGCGATGGAGATGACGCGGCTGCCCGGGGCCGGGCGCATCAGGCGCACGCCCTGGGTGGCGCGGGAGTAGATGCTGACCAGGCAGGCCCCCACGCGGATGATGGTGCCGTCGTCGGTGATGATCAGCAGGTCCTCGCAGTCGTGGACCACCTTGCAGGCGGCCACTTTGCCGGTCTTTTCGGTGACGTTGTAGTTCTTGACGCCGTAGCCGCCCCGGTGCTGGGGCTCGCCGCCGCCGCGGGTGTACTCCTCGATGGGGGTGCGCTTGCCGTAGCCGTTCTCGGTGACGGACAAAAGCAGGTCCCCCTGGCTGGCCCGGGCCGCGCCCACCACATAGTCCCCGGGGCGCAGCCGGATGCCCCGGACGCCCACCGCGTCCCGGCCCATGGGCCGCAGCTCCTTCTCCGAGAAGCAGATGGCGTAACCCTCGTGGGTGGCGATCAGGATGTTCCGCTCCCCGTCGGTCTGGCGGACGCTGATCAGCTCGTCCCCCTCGTCCAGGTTCAATGCCCGGATGCCCACGTTGCGGATGTTCCGCAGCGCGGCCTGGGGCATCCGCTTGACCGTGCCGTTGCGGGTGACGAAGACCAGGAAGCTGTCCTCGTTCCAGCCCCGGCCCCGGATCATCGCGCTGATCTTCTCGCCCGGCTGCAAGGGCAGGATGTTGACGATGTTGCTGCCCCGGGCGGCCCGGCCGGCCTCCGGGATGTTGTAGCCCTTTTTCAGATAGGCCCGGCCCTGGCTGGTGAAGAAGAGGATGTTGTCATGGGTGGAGGCGATGAAGACCGTCTCCACATAGTCCTCCTCCTTGGTGGACATGGCCCGCATCCCCTTGCCGCCCCGGCCCTGGGCCCGGTATTCGCTGGTGGGCAGGCGCTTGATGTAGCCCCCGTGGGTCAGGGTGAAGACGCAGTCCTCCTCTTCGATCAGGTCCTCGATGTCGATCTCGTCCTCCACGTCCTGGATCTCCGTGCGCCGCTCGTCGCCGTACTTGTCCCGGATGGCCCGCAGCTCGTCTTTCAGCACCCCGCGCAGGATCTCCTCGCTGTCCAAAAGGCTGCGGTAATAGGCGATGCGGTCCTGGAGCTCTTTGTATTCGTTCTCCAGCTTCTCCCGGTCCAGGCCCTGCAGGGCTTTCAGGCGCATGTCCAGAATGGCCTGGGCCTGCACCTCGTCCAGGCCGAAGCGCTGCATCAGCCGCTCGCGGGCGTCGTCATAGCTGGTGCGGATGATGTGGATGACCTCGTCGATGTTGTCCTGGGCGATGAGCAGACCTTCCAGCAGATGCGCCCGCTCCAGGGCACGCCGCAGCTCGTAGCGCGTCCGGCGGATCAGCAGGTCCTCCTGGAAGTCGATGTAGGCGTCGATGACCTGCCGCAGGGTCAGCACCTTCGGCTGACTCTGGTCGTTGACCAGTGCCAGCATGATGATAGAGAAGGTGCTTTGCAGCTGGGTCTGCTTGAAAAGCTTGTTCAGCACCACCTGGGGGTTGGCGTCGCGCTTCAGCTCGATGACGATGCGCATGCCGTTCCGGTCGCTCTCGTCCCGCAGGTCGCTGATCCCGTCCAGGCGCTTGTCCTGGACCTGCTCCTTGATGTTTTTCAGCAGCAGGCTCTTGTTGATCTGGTAGGGCAGCTCCGTCACGATGATGCGCAGCCGGTCCCGGTTGAACTCCTCAAACTCCGTCCGCGCCCGGACCACCACCCGGCCCTTGCCGGTGGCGTAGGCGGCGCGGATGCCGCTCCGGCCCATGATGATCCCCCGGGTGGGGAAGTCCGGGCCTTGGATATGCTGCATCAAGTCCGACAGCCCCGCCTCCGGGTCGTCCAGCACGCAGATCACCGCGTCGATGACCTCCCGCAGGTTGTGGGGCGGGATGTTGGTGGCCATGCCGACGGCGATGCCGGAAGAGCCGTTGACCAGCAAATTCGGGAAGCGGCTGGGCAGGACCCGGGGTTCCTTGCGGCTCTCGTCGAAGTTGGGGTCCCAATCGACGGTCTCCTTGTCGATGTCCCGGAGCATCTCGTCGGCAATGCGGCTCATCCGGGCCTCGGTGTAACGGTAGGCCGCCGGGGGGTCCCCGTCCACGGAGCCGAAGTTGCCGTGGCCGTCGACGAGCATGTAGCGCATGGAGAAGTCCTGTCCCATGCGGACCAGCGCGTCGTAGACCGACGCGTCGCCGTGGGGGTGATAGCGGCCCAGCACGTCGCCGACGCAGGTTGCGGATTTCTTGTGTGGTTTATCGCTGGTGAGACCGTCCTC
>JAFYIF010000019.1 GCA_017538775.1 Oscillospiraceae bacterium
AGCGTGCTGCTGGGCGCGGTGGGCGGCCCCAAGTGGGACAGCCTGCCCGCCGCCCTCCGCCCGGAGAAGGCCCTGCTGGGGCTGCGGCACGCCCTGGGCCTTTACACCAACCTGCGCCCGGCGAAGATCTACGAGGCCCTGCGGGACGCCTGCACCCTGCGGCCCGACATCGCCGCTCGGGGCTTCGACCTGGTGATCGTCCGGGAGCTGACCGGCGGCATCTACTTCGGCGAGCGGGGCCGGAGGGAGGGCAAGTTCGGCCCGGAAGCCTATGACACCGAAGCGTACAGCGTCATGGAGGTGGAGCGCATCGCCCGCGTGGCCTTCGAGACCGCCCGGAAGCGCAGACGGAACGTGGTCAGCATCGACAAGGCCAACGTGCTGGAGACCTCCCGCCTCTGGCGGGAGACGGTCCACCGTGTGGCGCTGGACTACCCCGACGTGGAGCTGTCCGACATGCTGGTGGACAACGCAGCCATGCAGCTGGTGCGGGACCCCGCCCGCTTCGACGTGGTGGTGACCAGCAACATGTTCGGGGACATCCTCTCCGACGAGGCCAGCCAGATCACCGGCTCCATCGGGCTGCTGCCCTCCGCCTCCCTGGGGGAGGGGACCCGGGGCATGTACGAGCCCATCCACGGCTCCGCCCCGGACATCGCCGGGCAGAACAAGGCCAATCCCCTGGCCACGATCCTTTCCGCCGCCATGCTGCTGCGCTACTCCCTGTCCCTGACGGCGGAGGCCGACTGCGTGGAGCGGGCCGTGGACGCCGTGCTGAACGACGGCTGGCGCACGGCGGACATCCTGGGCGGCAGCGACAGCGCGCCCCTCTCCTGCACGGAGATGACAGAGAAAGTTCTGGAACGCATTTAAGGAGGAGAACATCATGCTGAACATCCAGATCACCAAGACCACCGCGCCGAAGGAGATCCCCCCCGTGGAGAGCTTCGGCCACATCTTCACCGACCACATGTTCCTGATGGACTACACCGAAGGCCAGGGCTGGCACGATGCCCGCATCGAGCCCTTCCACAACTTCGACCTTTCCCCGGCCTGCATGGTCTTCCACTACGGCCAGGAGATGTTCGAGGGCCTGAAGGCCTACCGGGGCGCGGACGGCAAGTGCTATCTCTTCCGCCCGGACATGAACGCCAAGCGCGCCAACAAGACCAACCGGCGCCTGTGCATCCCGGAGATCCCGGAGGAGGACTTCGTCCAGGCCATCCAAACCCTGGTGAAGCTGGACCAGGCCTGGGTCCCGGACCAGCCGGGCACCAGCCTCTACATCCGCCCCTTCATCATCGCCGCCGACCCGAACCTGGGCGTCCGCCCCAGCCACACCTACATCTTCTGCATCATCATGTCCCCCAGCGGCTCCTACTACGCCAACGGTCTAGACCCGGTGGGCATCTGGATCGAGGACGACTACGTCCGCGCCGTCCGGGGCGGCATGGGCTTCGCCAAGACCGGCGGCAACTACGCCTGCTCCCTGGCCGCCCAGGTGAAGGCCCACGACGACGGCTATTCCCAGGTCCTCTGGCTGGACGGCGTGGAGCGGAAGTATATTGAGGAAGTCGGCGCGATGAACATCTTCTTCAAGATCGACGGCACCGTGGTCACCCCGATGCTGAACGGCTCCATCCTGCCCGGCATCACCCGGGACAGCGTCCTGACCCTCTGCCGGAGCTGGGGCATCCCCGCCGAGGAGCGCCGCATCTCCGTGGACGAGCTGCTGGAGGCCCAGCACACGGGCAAGCTGGAGGAGGTCTTCGGCACCGGCACCGCCGCCGTCATCTCCCGCGTGGGCAAGCTGCGCTACAAGGACGAGGTCTTCACCGTCGGCGGCGACGAGGCCGGCGAGGTCAGCCTGAAGATCTACGACACCATCACCGGCATCCAGTATGGCCGTCTGCCCGACCCCTTCGGCTGGAGAGTCGAGATCTGAGCCATGGGCCTGCGGCAAGACGGCGCGCCGGGGTCGGCGCGCCCTACCGATACGCTCCTGGACCCGGTCGAGGTACCGGGTCTGCGGGAGCTGCTGACCTTCGCCGAGGCGGACGGCATCTCCGGCAACCTCTGGCAGGCCTGGCTGACGGCGGGGCTGTTGCGGGACGAGAACCCCTGGTCCCTGGCCTGTGAGGGCCGGGGGGAGCCGGAGGGCAGTCTGCGCTTCCTGGTCAGCGGGGAACTGGCCCGGCTCTTCGAGCGCTTCCGGAACCCCCCGTCGGGCCTGGCCTGGGAAATTTTGCACTACCGCCCCAGCGCCCCGGCGACCCCCGCCGGGCAGCGCGTCATGTTTTTGCGGGACGCGCTGGCCGAAACGCAGAACGCCGCGGACTTCCAGGCCGCCGCCGCCGCCGAGGGCTTCCGGAAGCTGGGGGCGGGGGAGCTGGCCCTGCACCACGCCTTCCGCGCCGGGCGGGGCGGGAAGCTGCACCCCATCCCCGGGGTGCAGACCGGCCCCCTCTCGGCGCTGGTGGGCTATGAACATCAGAAAAAGCTGCTGACGGAGAACGTGGCGGCCTTCCTGGCCGGGCGGCAGAGCAACCACATGCTGCTCTACGGCGACGCGGGCACGGGCAAGTCCACCTGCGTCCGGGCGCTGCTGACGGAGTTTGCCGACAGCCCCCTGCGCCTGGTGGAGCTGCAGCGCAGCGCCTTCCCGGTCCTGCCCGCCCTGCTGGCCCGGCTGCGGCGGCGGCAGCTCCGCTTCCTGCTGTTCATCGACGACCTCTCCTTTGAGGAGAACGAGACGGAGTACAAATACCTGAAGGCCGCCATCGAGGGCGGGCTGGAGACCATGCCGGACTGCGTCCGCCTCTGCGCCACCAGCAACCGCCGCCACCTGATCCGGGAGACCTGGGCCGACCGCAGCGACATGGAGCACGACGGGGAGCTGCACCGCTCCGACACGGTGGAGGAAAAGCTGTCCCTGGCCGGGCGTTTCGGCCTGACCATCCGCTTCGACAGCCCGGGGCGGCGGCTCTACTACGACATCGTGGACCGCCTGGCGGCCGAGCAGGGCCTTTCGCTGCCCCCGGAGCGGCTGCATGTGCTGGCCGACGCCTGGGAGATCCGCCACGGCGGCCCCACCGGGCGCACGGCGAAGCAGTTCATCGACGATCTGGCCGGAAAGCGGTCCGGCTGAGGGAGGTTCCGGGAATGGTATCACTGGAAAAGATCTATCAGGCCGCCTACATCCTGAAGGACGTGGCGCGGAAAACGGACCTCATCCAGGCCCGCAAGCTGACGGATGAGCCGAACCTGTATCTGAAAACCGAAAACCTGCAGGTGACCGGCAGCTTCAAGCTGCGCGGCGCGTATTACAAAATCAGCCAGCTGAGCGAGGAACAGCGGAAAGCGGGCATCGTGGCCTGTTCCGCCGGAAACCACGCCCAGGGCGTCGCCCTGGCCGCCACCCGGATGGGCATCCGCAGCACGGTCTGTATGCCCGACGGGGCCCCCATCAGCAAGGTGGAGGCCACCAAGGCCCTGGGCGCGGAGGTCTGTCTGGTGCCGGAGACCTATGACGACGCCTATGAAAAGGCCCTCCAGCTCCAGCGGGAGACCGGGGCCACCCTGATCCACCCCTTCGACGACGACCAGGTGATCGCCGGGCAGGGCACCATCGGCCTGGAGATCCTGGACCAGCTGGACGGGGTGGAGGCCGTGGTGGTGCCGGTGGGCGGCGGCGGCCTGATCTCCGGCGTGGCCTACGCGATCAAGAGCCTGCGCCCGGATGTGAAGGTCTACGGCGTCCAGGCGGAGCGGGCCGCGGCCATGGCCCGCAGCTGTCATGAGGGCGTCTGCGTCACGCTGGAGTCCGTCTCCACCTTCGCCGACGGCATCGCGGTGAAGCACCCCGGGGCCATCACCTTCGACATGATCCAAAAGTATGTGGACGGGGTGGTGACGGTCAGCGAGGACGAGATCGCCACGGCGATTTTGGCCCTGATGGAGAAGGAGAAGCTGGTGACCGAGGGGGCCGGGGCGGTCAGCGTGGCCGCAGTCATGTTCGGGAAGCTGCCGGTGCAGGGGAAGAAGACCGTCTGCATCCTCTCCGGCGGCAACGTGGACGTGAACATCCTCTCCCGGGTCATCACCCGCGGCCTGGTCTACACCGGGCGGAGCTGTCAGTTCCGCATCGCCCTGGAGGACAAGCCCGGCCAGCTCCTGGGCGTCAGCCGCATCATCAGCGAGTGCGGCGGCAACGTCATCCGCGTCCACTACGAGCAGTCCGACCCCAACATGGCCATCACCAGCTGCTTCATCAACTTCGGCCTGGAGACCCGCGACTTCGCCCAGATCGAGCAGATCCGGCGCGCCCTGACAGAGGCGGGCTTCAAGCTGGTATAAGGAGGATACGCCCATGCAAAGCATCCACACGACCCTGGCCCCCGCCGCCATCGGCCCCTATTCCCAGGCCCTGTGCGTCGGCGAGCTCGTCTTCGTCTCCGGTCAGATCCCGGTGGACCCGGCCAACGGCAGCATCCCGGACGGGGTGGAGGCCCAGGCCGAACAGGTCTTCCGCAACCTGGCCGCAATTCTCCGCGCCGCGGGGACCGACATCCGGAACACCGTGAAGACCACCCTGTTCATCCGCAACATGGCCGACTTCGCCGCCGTCAACGCGGTCTACGCCCGCCACTTCTCCGAACCCTACCCGGCCCGCTCCTGCGTGGAGGTCTCCAAACTCCCCCGGGACGTGCTGGTGGAGTGCGAGGCCATCGCAGCCATGGCGGACTGAGGCAAAAAGCGCAAAGAAGCCCTGACTTTTCTGAGAAGTCGGGGCTTTTTTCGCGGCAGCGATGCCATATTCAATCCATCTTGAGAAACTGCTGCACACTGACAATGCGCGGGTCCTCCACGGAGGAATCCAGAAAATCCTTGTCACCCGTCAGAAACAGCTCCGCACCGGCGCCCAGCGCGGCGCGGAGGATCGGACGGTCCTTGGGGTCCCGGATTTGTGCCTCTGCTTCCATGGCTTCCTCCGGTGTCGGAACAATCTCAAAGGCCGGGAGTGCGGTGTAAAGGAATGCTTCCAGCTCCACGACGCGATTCGGAAACTTTTCCAGAAACTTCCGATGGAGTTCGTCTATCACATAATCGCAGACAACGGGCGTATACGGTGTGGCCAAAGCCTTGTACAGCGCTTCCGCGGCCCGCCCTTCCGGAAAGAGCGCGGCGGAGATGAAGATGTTGGTGTCGATCATGACTCTCATTCAGCGCTTTCCTCCCGGCGGGATTGGGTGATCCACGCGGCGACATCCTCCTCCGTGAGGAGACCGGCCTCCTGCGCCTGTCCGCGCATCTGCTCCTGCAAGCGCATCAGCGCATACACGGCGGAGTTGACCACGCGGACATGCTTGCCATCGACGATGAATGTGACGCGGTCTCCGCAGCTGACGCCCAGCGCGGAACGGACATTTTTCGGAATGGTCACCTGTCCCTTCGCCATGACCCTCGCGTCGTTTACAAATGAGGAAGCGGACATTGCTGGATACCTCCTGACTGAAAAGTAGGAAATCATGATTTCCCTACTTTCATTATACCCAAAAGAACAAAAGAAGCAACAGAAAAATTTCCGTTAATCAAAACACATCCGACCGCCCCGCTTGACAGGGCCGGGGCGCGGACGTATCATCGTGTCAAAAAAGGGGGGGCATGGGCGCATGACAGAGATCAGGATCTGCGACGACTTCGACCTGGACAAGCTCGCGCTGAGCGGGCAGTGCTTCCGCTGGACGGGCGCGGCGGGGGGCGGCTACCGGATCGTGCATCGCGACCGCTGCCTGACGGTCCGGCCCGCCGGTCCGGGGCGCTATCGCCTGAGCTGCGACGAGGCGGAGTTTTGCGACATCTGGCGCGAATACTTTGATCTGGACACCGACTACCGCGCCATCCGCCGGGCGGTCCGGGCGCAGGAGGACCCCTACCTGGCCCGGGCCTGCGCGCACGGGGCGGGCATCCGCATTCTGCGGCAGGACCCCTGGGAGACGCTGGTCAGCTTCATCATATCCCAAAACCGCAGCATTCCGATGATCCAAAAAAGCGTGGACCTGCTCTGCACCGCAGCGGGGGACAAACTGCGGGACGCCGACGGCGAGTCCTTCCACGCCTTTCCAAGTCCGGAACAGCTCCGCGCCCTGGACGACGAGCGCCTCCGGGCGTGCAGACTCGGCTACCGCTGCGCCTATGTCCGGGCTGCGGCCGAGGCCGTGGCAAGCGGCGCGCTGGACCTGGACCGGCTGTGCGCGGCGGAGGAACCGGAGACAATCGCGGCGCTGATGCGCGTCCCCGGCGTCGGCATCAAAGTGGCAAGTTGCGTCGCCCTCTTCGGCCTCCACCGCCTGGACGCCTTCCCCGTGGACGTGTGGATGCGCCGCATCCTGGCCCGGGAGTACCCGGAGGGCTACCCCCTAGAGCGCTACCGGCCATACAACGGGGTATATCAGCAATATATGTTTTATTCGGAGCGGATCGGGGGCGGGGAAGCCCGGGACAGCAGGGCGGAGGCGGGCTGAGCGCGGCGCTCCATCTTGACAGCGCGGGTATAATGAAATTAAATACAGCAGCGCGGGAAGCGGTTTTCCCGCCCGGAAACACAAAGGAGGAACCCAAATGGCATATGATGTGATCGTCATCGGCGGCGGTCCGGCGGGACTGTCGGCGGCGGTGAATGTGCGCGCCAGGGGGCGGAGCGTGCTGGTCGTCTCCAACCCGATGGAGGAAAGCCCGCTGTGGAAGGCGGAGCTGGTGGACAACTACCTGGGCATCCCCGGGGTGAGCGGCGCGGAGCTGCTGACGGCCTTCCGCGCCCACGCGGAAAAAGCCGGGGCGGTCCTCCGGGAAGGGCGCGTCCTCAGCGCCCTGGCCATCGGCAGCGAGTGGTACGTCAGCATCGGCAGCGACGTGGAGAGCGCGAGCGCCATCGTCCTGGCCGCCGGCGTGGCGCGAGCGAGGAAGCTTCCGGGCGAGGCGGAATTTCTGGGCAAGGGCGTGAGCTACTGCGCCACTTGCGACGGGATGCTCTACCGGGGCCGCCCGGTGGCCGTGGTGGGCTACAGCGACAGCGCGAAAAAGGAAGCGGAGTTCCTGCAATCCATCGGCTGTACGGTCACGTACTTTGACCGGCCCCGGAAGTGCGAGATCGCGGGCAGCGACAAGGCCGAGCGCGTGACCTGCGACGGCCAGACGGCGGAGGTCGCCTGCGTCTTCCTGCTGCGCCCGGCCCTGGCGCCCACGGACCTGTTCCCCGGCATCGCGGTGGAAACCGGCTATGTCCAGGTGGACCGGAGCATGGCCACGAACCTCCCCGGCGTGTTCGCGGCGGGAGACTGCACCGGCCTGCCCCTCCAGGTCTCCAACGCGGTGGGCCAGGGCCTGGTGGCGGGCCAGAGCGCCGCAAAATACGCGGCGGACCTGGCGCGGAAGAAATAACGAATGCGTCAAAAGGGACGCTTCCCCCTGACGCATTTCCACAAAACCCAAGCCCCTTTCCCGCAGGATGTGGCGGTCTCTCAACGGGACATCCACACGATGCAGGAAAGGGGCTTGTGCTTTCTATTGTGCCGTCCTTGCAGACCGTCTCACACGCTGATCTCCGCCTCCGGACTGTCCTCCGCCGATGCCAGCACCGGGGCCAGCTCCCGCAGATAGGCGTCCACCTGTTCGGGGCTGCGGCCAATGTAGCGCTCCGGCTCCAACAGGGCTTCCAATTCCCCGCGGTCCAGGCCGAAGTCCGGGCAGGCTGCCAGGCGGTCCAGCAGGTCGTTTTCCTCCCCGCGCTTGACCCGGGC